>JAFDCA010000188.1 GCA_019313025.1 Deltaproteobacteria bacterium | reverse complement strand
TTTCCAATAACACCTTAGAATGGACATCTTAAAATGTTACCATCTATAGTGCGCAAACGCCTTGTTCGCCTCGGCCATCTTGTGGGTATCTTCCTTTTTCTTTACTGAAGCCCCTCGTTTGTTGGCGGCGTCCAAAAGCTCTGCCGACAGCTTATTAACCATTCCTTTTTCAGATCTTTTGCGAGCAAAACTGATAATCCACCTGATTCCGAGTGCCGTTCTCCGAGACGGCCGAATTTCTGTTGGAACCTGATAGGTTGATCCTCCAACCCGGCGCGATTTAACCTCAATCATCGGTTTTACATTTTCAAGCGCCTGATCGAAAATTTTTATTGCAGGTTCTTTGGTCTTTTGTTCGATGATATCCATAGCATCATAAAGAATTGACTCTGCAATACTCTTTTTTCCGTCCTTCATGATAGATTTTATGAATTTTGATACCAGCTTGCTGTTATACTTGGCGTCTGGCACAACAACCCGTTCGGGAACTTCTCTTCTTCTCGGCATATATCACATCTCTTTTTTTATTTTTCATTCCTTTTCATGCAATAAGGTGCTCGGTCACATTTGTTTTGAGAACTTCGCCATATGGTGCATGTTTCTACTTCGGCTTCTTGGACCCATACTTTGATCGACCCTGTCTTCGATCCTCGACACCAAGGGTATCCAGGGTACCCCTGACAATATGATACCTTACACCTGGAAGATCTTTAACGCGTACGCCACGGACAAGAACTACCGAATGTTCCTGAAGATTATGTCCTATCCCTGGAATATAAGCGGTAACTTCTATGCCGGTTGTCAGTCTGACTCTGGCAACCTTTCGCAAGGCGGAATTGGGCTTCTTGGGTGTCGACGTATATACGCGGGTACAAACACCTCTTTTTTGAGGACTCCCTTTGAGTGCCGGGGTATTGGTTTTTTTCTTAATTCGCTTTCTTCCTTTTCTAACCAGCTGATTAATCGTCGGCATTTTTTCACTCAAATCCTTGTATTTTAATAAAGCCAATCCAAAGTTGGCAAAGTGATTAATATCTAACTTAAAGGCTGATTTGTCAAGACTTTTGTATAAAATTAATGATTATGTTAAACATTGATAGAACGTTCTCCCAAGCATTATAAAAGGTCGATTCCAAGGGCATCCCGGTCAAGTTTGTTTTTTGGGATTGATAAAGATCTGCACTGTCAATTATTTTCTACTAATTCGATATGATATCCACTTCTTTATATTTAAAAAGACCGGTGCCGGCCGGCATGATCCTTCCCATAATAACATTTTCCTTAAGCCCGGTCAGGTAATCCTCTTTTCCGGCAATGCTTGCATCGGTCAGCACTTTGGTCGTTTCCTGAAACGAAGCGGCCGAGATAAAACTTTCGGTGGAAAGTGACGCTTTTGTGATCCCCAATATAAGAGGTCCTGCCACAGCAGGTTTTTTCCCTTTTTTGATCACTTCCTGGTTAACTTCTTCAAACTTGACCCGATCTACCTGTTCTTCAAGAATAAAGTCTGTATCTCCGGAATCCAGGACCTTAACACGCCGCATCATCTGTCGCACGATAACCTCGATGTGCTTATCGTTTATCCTTACACCTTGTAAACGGTAAACCTCTTGGACCTCATCAACGAGATATCGTGCCAACGCAATTTCACCCTTGATATTCAATATATCTTGGGGGATCGCTGAACCACTGATCAACGCCTCACCGGCCCTGATGTAATCACCCTCGTATACATTAATATGCTTGCCCCGTGTAATCAAATATTCTTTCTTTTCACCGACATCCACAGGTGTAACGGTAATCTTCTGTTTTCCTTTTTTGGTTGCCTTCGATATTGAAACATACCCATCGATTTCGCTCAACACAGCGGTTTCTTTTGGTTTTCGCACTTCAAAAAGTTCAGCCACCCTCGGCAGACCGCCGGTAATGTCTTTTGTCTTGGTAGTGGCACGGGGCAGTTTTGCGATAACATCGCCGGCCTTAACCTCATCCCCTTCTTCAACCAGTAAAATTGCATTTATCGGCAATAGATATCTGGCCACCCCCGATGATGATGGCAGGTTGGCTGTTTTTCCATCTTTGTCTTTAATTGAAATTCTTGGGCGTTCCTCACCGCTTTTAGATTCAATGATCGTTCGACTCGATTTTCCAGTGACAGGATCAACTTTTTCCTGCATGGTTTTACCTGCCGTAATATCACCGAATTTAACAGTACCATCAACCTCAGTTATAATGGGCGTTGTAAATGGGTCCCATGTAACCAGAAGGTCTCCGGCCTTGACTTGGTCACCTTCTTTTACCTCGATGTGAGCGCCGTAAATGACCGGAAATCGTTCTCTCTCGCGACCGGTGTCGCCAATAATGGCAATTTCGCCACCCCTTCTGTTCATCACGACAAATCTATTCCCGTCCTTTTTGACCACATTGATTTTAAGAAATTTAACCGACCCCTCAGTCCTGGCTCTAATATCAGCCTGTTCAACTCTTCGGCTTGCTGTTCCACCAATGTGAAACGTCCGCATGGTCAACTGGGTTCCTGGCTCACCGATGGACTGTGCCGCAAGAATTCCCACTGCCTGACCAATCTCTACCATAGCGCCGTGGGCAAGGTCCCGACCATAGCACTTGGCACACACCCCCCCTTTACTCCGACAAGTTAATACAGATCTAATTTTCACTCTGGTAAGTCCGGCATGTTCAATTTCTTTCACGGCATCTTCGTCAAGATCTTTGCCGGCTTCGACAACCACCTCATCAGTAAACGGATCATGAATGTCTTCTATGGCAACACGCCCCAAGATCCGTTCTTCAAGACGCTGTATGACTTCACCGCCTTCCATCAAAGGTTCAACAACAACCCCCATCATCGTCCCGCAGTCTTCTTCAACGACAATACAGTCTTGGGCAACATCGGCAAGCCTGCGGGTAAGATAGCCTGAATTGGCTGTTTTAAGCGCTGTATCCGCGAGACCCTTCCTAGCGCCGTGAGTTGATATGAAATACTGAAGCACGGAAAGACCCTCTCTAAAATTGGCGCTAATGGGTGTTTCTATGATTTCTCCGGATGGTTTGGCCATCAGACCTCTCATGCCGGCAAGCTGACGCATTTGGTCTTTACTGCCCCTGGCGCCGGAATCGGCCATCATATAAATCGGGTTAAAACTTTCTTCAACAACGGGATTTCCCTTTTCATCCAAAACTGGGTTGCCCTCACTGTCAATAACAGGTGCCATACGCATTGATTTCATCATCTCATCAGCAACGTCGTCGGTTGCCTTGGC
>JAFDCA010000187.1 GCA_019313025.1 Deltaproteobacteria bacterium | reverse complement strand
ATTCCAATGACGAGTATAATAAATATGCCTATGGAAATATAATAGGAGCCGCTTGTTTTTATTCGTTTCAGAATTAACAATCGATCCATCTCTTCACCCCGCTAATTTTGGGCACGTGTTCAGAGAGTGTGTCTCCCCGCTTCACTTTGGTGTCTACGTGTCTGGTCATTTCAACGACTTCGCAGCGGTGGCATTCCTGCCCCCTCCGCGTTCTCCCGCGAAAAGCACGCGGGAGCCGCGGTCTCCCCCACTGCTAAGTCATTGAAATGACGAAGCCACTCCGCCAATATCGTTACAAGAGGTAGCACACGCTCTGAACGCGCACCAATTTTGGATATTGTTTTTGATAGAAAAAAGGGTTATATCTGAGGAGAGATTAACACATAAACGAGGCGTGTGTAAACTCTATAGGAGAATTATAGATCGTGAACAATTTTGGTTTTTATCCAAATTAGTTGGAGAAAAGGATTCGAGGATTCACGGATCAAGGTATTATCTTTATTTATATGTTTTTAAGCCTTTTTCGCTCGAACACTTGAATCTTGGCCCCTTATCATCGACCAATTCTTTGGGAGATGATTAATAGTTTAGTTATAGAATCTGACTTAAAAACAGCTTGGTTCTTTCATGGGTGGGATTTGTAAAGAAATGTTCGGGTGTGCCGACTTCTACGATGGCGCCTTCATCCATGAAAATAACCCTGTCTGCGACTTCTCTGGCAAACCCCATTTCATGGGTAACCACCACCATCGTCATTCCTTCCCTGGCCAGATTTTTCATCACATCGAGAACTTCGCCGACCATCTCCGGGTCCAACGCAGACGTCGGCTCGTCAAAAAGCATAATTTTGGGTTCCATGGCCAGAGCACGGGCAATGGCCACCCGCTGCTGCTGTCCACCGGACAATTGGTCCGGATATACATTGGCCTTATCCTGTATGCCCACTTTTTCAAGAAGCGCCATGGCTTTCTTTACGGCCTCTTCTTTAGGTTTTTTTCGAACGACTATGGGTGCCAGCGTTACATTTTCAAGGACGGTTTTATGGGGAAACAGATTGAAAGATTGAAACACCATGCCGACTTCGGCACGCACTTTGTTGATATCGGTCTTGGGATCAAGGATGTCGATGCCGTCAATAATAATGCTTCCCTCATCAGCAACATTCAAATAATTTAGACATCTGATAAACGTACTTTTGCCGGACCCTGACGGTCCCAGAACAACAACGACCTCTCCCGGATCGATTTTAGCTGTGACATTAACCAGGGCTTTAACCTCGGTTGAATGGCTAACAAAGGTTTTGGAAATATTTTTAACATCAATCATACCGCCAGCTGCCTCCTTTCGAGATACTGTAACAACATTGAAAGTGTAAATGTCAATACAAGATATAAAAGCGCACACACAAACCAGAGTTCAAATGGTTGCAGGCTGGTTGTAACAACTTCACGTGTTGCTTTTGTCAATTCACGAATGGCGATGATACCCAGCAGCGAGGAATCTTTTATGAGGCTGATGAACTGACCGGCAAGGGGAGGAAGAATTCGGCGAAGGGCCTGAGGAAGGATCACATAACGCATGGACTTCACATACGTCATGCCTAAAGATCGAGCGGCTTCAGTTTGACCTCGATGGATGGACTGTATGCCGGCACGCACCATTTCCGCCACATATGCCCCTGTAAAGCCGGCCAGAGCTGCAACTCCGAACCACAGGGGAGAAATTTGCCCAATTCCATGCTTGGTAAGAAGATTATTGATCAGCGTGCCAAGAACAAAGTACCAGATAAAAATTTGTACCAATAGGGGTGAACCCCGGATCATCTCAATATAGGTAACGGCAGACCATTTTAAGGCCGGATTGGAAGAAATTCGTGCAAGACCGGTGAACAGTCCGATGAGTATGCCAAAAACAATCGCAATGATACTCACCTTTAAGGTCAGCCAAAGTCCTTCTAAGAGAATGCCCACACGCCACTTTTTATAAGCGGCCAGTACGTCACCATAGTAGATCGTATCGCCTTCTTCTATTTTTAACGCACTCTCAGGAAAGGTATACGATTCTGTTCCTTCAAGTCCTTTAATCTGAACCACCGTTTCCTTTCCTTTTGTTAAAATACTGACGGCTTCGCCGTCTATCTCCGCTTTGATTTCAACCTGTTCCTGATAGGCAAAGTACTTTGGAATACGGTACCATCGCCATGTATAATCGATTTGACGAGCAGAAAAGTAAAGGGATAGAACAACACCTGTTACAATAAAGAAAAAGACACCCACCCATAAATAATAGTGATCCCCCTGTTTCGAACGCTTCGATGCTGTTGGTGAACCCATCTGATTGCCTCATGTGTAGATTAGAGAAAGGGCGGCGTATCTGGCGGAGCTTCGCCGCCCTGTTTTGGTTTGCGTATAATTAGCTATCCTTATTGAACATTTTTAATCCAACCGGTACTCTTGATCCACTTGTTGTAGATCCTTTCATACCGACCGTCATTTTTGATCTGAGTTAAGAAATTGTTCAGCCAGTTCAAAAAATCCGGATCACCTTTTCTAACCGCCCACGCAAGCGGTTCAAACGTAAACGGTTTGTCGATAAAGATCAGTTTGCCGGCACCCTGCTGGGCCATAAATACGACGCAATAGGGGAGATCATACACAAAAGCGTCCGCTTTTCCGTTAACCACTTCTAAGGCTGCTTCGGGCTCGGTTTCAAAGGATTTATAGGTGCATTTTGAAATCAGTCTTTTCACAGCCT
>JAFDCA010000186.1 GCA_019313025.1 Deltaproteobacteria bacterium | reverse complement strand
GGTCAAGATGATGGACATCGATCCGCTTTTTTTCGGCGTCGTAATGGTGATTTCCCTGTCCGTGGGAGTGATCACACCGCCGTTTGGAAATGTCATTTATGTACTGGTGGGTATCACCGATCAGTCTTTTGAAGCGGTCGTCAAAGCCCTGTTTCCCTTTATGGTGCCGATTCTGGTGACGATTCTGGTCTTGATACTGTTCCCCGAACTTGTGACCTATCTGCCGTATAAATGGATCAGCATGTAAGAGGAAAAATGCCTTTTTAACAGCGCCCCAAACCGAGGCGAGATGCGCGCCTGTTGTAAAAACGGTTCCGGGTTTGATGAATTTTTAAAACTTACGGCAAATTGTCGGCTTTGATGCCTACGATGCGGAACTTGACCGTTACCATGATGAAAAGTAAAAAAAGCTATCAGTGGGATGCGAACCTGTATGCGCAGCATTCCGGTTCCCAGTACGCCTGGGGACTTGAGCTGATTGAAAAGCTGAAGTTGACGGGCGATGAAACCGTGCTGGATATCGGCTGCGGGGACGGTAAGCTGACAGCGATCATTGCCGATCATCTGCCGCAAGGAAGCGTCGTTGGCATCGACAGCTCCAAGGAGATGATCGATCTGGCAAAGCGCCGGCACATCGATTATCCGCAGTTGCGGCTGGAATTTAGTCACCTGGATGTGCGCGAACTGGCTGAAAATAATCGCTATGACCTTGTATTTTCCAACGCCACCCTGCACTGGATCAAACACCATGCGCCCGTGCTGTTGCGCATTAAAAAGGCCCTGAAAACCGGCGGGCGTCTCCTTTTTCAAATGGGGGGCAGGGGAAATGCCGAGCAGGTGATAGCGACACTGGATACCTTGATTAAGCAAAAATGGGCCATTTACTTTTCAGATTTTATGTTCCCATATGGTTTCTATGGCCCGAAGACCTATTCACGCTGGCTGGCGGATGCGGGGTTGAAAGCCGTGCGGGTCGAACTGATTGAAAAGGACATGCCTCACCCAGGAAAAGAAGGTCTTGCGGGCTGGATTAGAAGCACATGGTTGCCTTACATCGAGCGGGTACCCTTGCACAGCCAAGAATTATTTATCGAAAATATCGTCGAATTCTATCTTAAACATCATCCCCTTGATAATGACGGGACCGCCCACGTAAGGATGAAGCGCTTGGAAGTGGAAGCGGTGAAACCTTAACCCGAATTGATCGAAAGTTGAGGGGATGCCAGGCTCTGCTGCTGACCGCTGATTTAGGGTTGCTTTTATTGGGAATTCGGCTAGAGCTTGCGGGAAATCGGGGGGTTAAGGGTGTTCAACTTAAGTTGAGATTTGAAAAAAACTAAGGATTTTTCAAAATATCATGAATGCCAACTTTTCTCAAAATATAGATGTCTTCTTGAATTTGGAAGGTGAAGCGGTACGAATCAGTCACGCGGCCCTCCCAGATTTCCCGTGGGTCTTTCATTTTTTTGATATTCAACGAAGGATGTTCAGGATCAGACAACAGATATTCTAACTGTTTATCGGTGGCGTTCTGGATTCTCTTGGGAAGTTCGCGGTAATTTTTAACAAAGGTCCGGGTAAAAAGGAGTTTCATATATTTGCCTTTTTGAGAGCTTTGAGAGCATCTTTGATATTATCAAAAGGTCCAACCACATTACCCTTCTCAATATCCTTGTCTGCCTCCGCCTCTCCCTTTTGCCACTCCTTAGTATAAAAATACTCATGGTCCGGATGGACCAGTTTAACCGGTTTTAAAACTATATTACCGTTTTGTCTGTCCATTTCCACATAATCCCCCACATTGAGGTTGAATTTTTTCCGCAGACTTTGCGGGAGCGTAATTTGATAATGTCTTTTGATTTTCACTAATGGCATGGAGACACCCTTTTTCCTTTCAGCCCTTTTTCGTTTTTGCATATATTTGAAATTATGAAATTATTATATTCATAATATCATATACGCAGCTCTTGTCAAATCCTGTTATTGAAAATACTATTGGGACATCCATAAATATATAAATTATATGACTAAATTGTAATTTCTTTCTTTAGTCATTTGCTCTCCGCGGATGACCGCTTAACTCACCGCGGTTTGCGCCATCCCAAAGCGCTTGACTAATTCGGTGGCCGTGATTCTCAGCTCGCGCACGGCTCAATAACACAGTAGACTTCTGGCTGCCATTTGAATCTTACGGCGCCCTTTGGAATAGATCACATCCTTAAAATACACATCCTCTTGGAATAAGATCGATTTGCCTATCCCGTTAAATCTAGTTTAAAGTAATTCGCGCAGCATTATGTAAGAGAAAAATTATCTTGGATGATTTTGATTTGTTACTCCATTTAACTCCATTCATAAGCCACCGGCTCTGCCGGTGAGAATTGAAAAGGTTCTACCGTTACGGGGGATCATTGATCCAGCCCTGAACCATGCCGGTGGCTTATGAATGGAGTTAATCAAAAGAATTTTGGTTAATTTTTTACGATTTGGTTAGGTACCCGAGCAGCGCAAGGGCTTATCAAAACAGACAGAT
>JAFDCA010000185.1 GCA_019313025.1 Deltaproteobacteria bacterium | reverse complement strand
TGTCGTTTTCAAAGGCCTTGGCGCTGTTAAAAAATAAGGTTGCCGGGGCTGCGAAAAAAGGACCGAATCGGGTACGGATGTTGACGGAAATCGAAGGTGAAAGCCTTTTGAAGCTGTTTGCACAATCCCTTGAAAAATGGCGTTCCTCAGGCCCTCTGGTATTTGAGCCCTTTGCATATGAATCCCTAAAATCTGCCAATGAAAAGGTCTTTGGCCTTAACGGACTGGTTTCCTACAATCTTCAAGACGCTGACCTGCTGGTCTCATTCGGTGCGGATTTTTTGGAAACCTGGCTGTCTCCTGTGGAGTATGCTCAAAAATTCAAGGACATGCATGCTCAGAAAAACGAGGGAAAACATCTGTTTTTTCATATTAGCCCATACCAATCTTTAACGGCCGCCAATGCGGACCAGTGGATGCCATGTGCACCCGGCGGCGAAACCGCCGTTGTTTTAGCGCTGATAAACGAAGTTCTTAAACTCGGCCGAGGACAACATCTGACGGCATCGTTCCGTTCGATCTTGGTTCGAACGGTTTCCCCGTATACCAGAATAGATGCCGCCCGGTATTCGGGCATGTCCGGCGAGCATTTTCAGATGCTCTTGTCCCGACTCATGGAATCGTCCATGCCATTGATCCTTGGCACCGGCACCGGTTCATCGGGTGGAGACGATCTCCAGACCAATGTGGCTGTCAATCTGCTCAATCTCATTTTGGAGCCGGAATTAACCCTTTTCGATTTTGTAAACCGACACCGTGTGGAAATCGCCGCGAAACGGTCCGAGGTCATCGACTTTTTCAAGGCATTGAAAGAAGAACCGGTGGAAATGTTGATCCTCAACAATATTAATCCCGCTTTTTCCCTGCCGCCCGAAACCGGCGTCAAAGACGCTTTGAAAGGGAAATTGCCGTTTGTTGTCAGTTTTACGAACATCATGGATGAGACGGCTCAGCATGCTGACCTCGTCTTTCCGGTGGCACTTCCACTGGAAACATGGGGTGAATACGAAGGCAAAACCGGCATCGGCAGTACCTTGCAGCCGGCCATGGGCAAACTGACCCATGCGCCCGATATCGGGGATGTCTTCCTCGAAATCGCTTTCGATCACGATCCTTTGGTCCATAATTTCAAAACCTATCTTTTTGAATACCTGGTAAAAAGAGACGGCATCCGGGATCAAAAAGACCGGCTTCAACTTTTCCGGCAGGGTGGAACATACAATTCAAGACCTTCCGGGCGGTGGGGTGGAGCGGTGTCGCATGCCGTTACCGACGTCTTTGATATAAAAGCTTCTTTGAATTCGGAGTTGGTGTTTTTGGCGGTACCATCCATCCGATTTTTTGACGGCCGAGGCGCACATCTTCCCTGGTTGTGTGAAATTCCGGATCCGTTGACAAAAGTCGCCTGGCACACGCCGGTTCAAATGCATCCAACAACCATGGCCAAAAACGGATTGGTTCAAGGAGATGTTGTTCAAATCCAATCCCAGTGGGGACAACTGGAGGCACCGGTTTACAAAAGCGAGGGCCTCCGTTCCAATGTACTGGTGATGAGCATAGGGCAGGGGCACACCGCTTACGGCCGTTATGCCCAAGACATGGGGCTCAACCCGAATGTTCTTCTTTCTCCTGAAATAAAGAATCCGTTGAACGGACCTGAGTTTAACGTGCATCCTGTTTCCATTAAAAAAACCGGCTTGTCCATAAAACTGGCACACACCGACGGCAGTCGAATCCAACATAACCGGAAAATCGCCCTGTCTGTTCCACTGGATATGCTAAAACATGCAAAATCCCATGAGAAATACGGGTTGACCATGCATGACTTTCCGTTGACGCTTCCCTTGCCGGAAGGCTACGATTCAAAGCGGGATTTCTATCCGCCCCATGATCATAAAGATTATCGCTGGTCAATGATTGTTGATTTAGACAGATGCATCGGTTGTAACGCCTGTTCAGCGGCCTGTTATGCGGAAAACAATATAGGGGTGGTGGGGATCGAAAGGATACTCCGGGGCCGAGAAATGTCGTGGCTAAGGGTTGAGCGCTACCATGATTCCGAAGATATGGAGAAAATAACGTTTCTTCCCATGATGTGTCAACACTGTGACAATGCGCCGTGCGAATCGGTGTGCCCTGTGTATGCCCCCCATCACTCTGAAGAAGGGCTGAACAATCAGATCTACAACCGGTGTATCGGTACCCGGTTTTGCAGCCAGAACTGTCCTTACAAAGTACGTCGCTTCAACTGGTTTGACTGGCAGTGGCCCGAACCGATGAACCTTCAGCTGAATCCCAATGTAACGGTTCGCAGCAAAGGGGTTATGGAAAAATGCTCGTTTTGTATTCAGCGGATCAAGGAAGCTCACGGCATCGCGAAAAATGAAAACAGGATGATAAAAGACGGTGAAGTCCTTCCGGCATGTGTGCAAACCTGCCCCACAGGTGCCCTGTACTTCGGGAATCTCATGGACAAAAAAAGCCGGGTCAGACAACTGGTAAAGGATCCGAGAGCCTATCAGGTGATGGGATATCTGAATACAAAACCGGCGGTGATTTATCTAAAAAAAGTGGTGCAAAATATTTAGTACTGTCAGCGTTCAGCTTTTTGACAATCGATCGCTTCAGATAGATTTATATTTTTGTTGAAAGAACTCGTGGATAACGGCTCGTAATGAAAAAACCGGCCTTGTCTTTTGATAAAGGTAGGTGGTTTAAGACAATACGTTCGCATTTTCTCAAATCGATAAGGGCTTTTTCATAACGATCCCTAATCTACTCAAACAGCTTCCAGCAAAAATTTAAACCTTATCTTAAGCGCCGTTAGTATCGATTTTGTTTAAAAACCTTAACAGCTCATTATTGAGTTTGCGAAACTTAAGTGCAGAAGTAAACCAAAAAAGAAGCGAAGATGACCGAGCTGACATTTGCAAAAATCGACCAGATCGTTCTGGACACTCTAAAACCACCGAACCGCAGCTACTGGGTGACCGTTGGCCTTCTCTTTTTAGGGGTGCTGGCCGGTGCGGCCTGCTGGATCTATCAGATCCTAACCGGCATCGGTGTGGCCGGGATGAACAACCCGGTGGCCTGGGGAACCTATTTGATTAATTTTGTTTTCTGGGTAGGGATTGCGCATTCGGGGACCTTGATCTCCGCTATACTGCATCTGCTCAGAGCCGGCTGGCGAAATCCCATTGCCAGGGCCGCCGAAACCATGACCGTTTTTGCGGTCTGTATTGCAGGACTTTTTCCATTTATTCATCTGGGTCGCGTTTGGTTGGTGTTTTACATGTTGCCGGTGCCCAACCAGCGGAACCTTTGGCAAAACTTTCAATCACCCTTAATGTTCGACGTGGTGGCCATCAGCACCTACCTGACGGTCAGCTCGCTGTTCTGGTACACCGGAATGCTGCCGGATCTTGCTGTGGTGAGAGACCGGGCAACGGGTCTTCGAAAAAAGATTTTTACGGTTATTTCCCTGGGTTGGACCGGCGCGCATGAACAATGGCGCCATTATGCCCGGGGATATCTGTTTTTCGCCGCTTTGGCCACACCCTTGGTCATTTCCGTGCACAGCGTGGTGTCATGGGATTTCGCGCTTGGCGTTGTTCCCGGCTGGCACACAACGATTTTTGCACCCTATTTTGTAGCCGGTGCCATCCATTCGGGGCTGGCCATGGTGCTGACCCTGATGATCCCCCTTCGAAAGATCTTTCATTATGAAAAAATAATCACCACCGACGTTCTTGAAAATGTGGCCAAGACCATCATTTTTACCGGTCTGATTGTGGGATTTGCCTATGCCACGGAATTTTTCATTGCCTGGTACAGCCATAACCCTGTGGAAATGGCTATTTTCAAATACCGGCCCACCGGCGACTACGCCATTGGGTTCTGGATTATGGTGGTCTGCAACACCTTGATTCCTTTGCTTTTCTTTTTTAAACGTATCCGGACCACAATCCCCTGGCTGTTCGGTATTTCC
Organism: Deltaproteobacteria bacterium; assembly: GCA_019313025.1. The sequence goes on along the minus strand of JAFDCA010000185.1, from coordinate 5,658 downwards.
ATTATTGTCAATATCGGGATGTGGTATGAGCGTTTTGTTATTATTATCAGCAGCGTGAGCCGCGATTTTATTCCTCACGCCTGGGGGCTATATTCCCCGACGATGATCGAATTCGGCATCATGTTTGGCGCATTTTGTCTGTTCTTTTTCCTGTTTTTCCTCTTTGTAAAACACCTGCCGTCGGTGTCCATGACAGAGATGAAGGAAATCCTCGATCAAGGAGAAGATCATGTCGACTGAATATCGGGTCATGGGCCTGTTCACAGATGAAAATCAGGTTATAACCGCCATCAGGGATATCAAAGATTCGCCCTGGTCGATGCATCGCGTGCACAGCCCGATTCCAAGCCATAAAATAGCCGATGCCCTAAAATTGAAAAAGAGCAAGGTGGGTTATTTCACCCTTGTCGGCGGCATTACCGGCTTTTTTACCGGCTTTCTTCTGGCGGCTTTCACGGCCACCCAATGGCATCTCATTGTGAGCGGAAAACCGGTGATTTCCTTGGTACCGTTTTTTATCGTTGGCTTTGAGTTTACTATTTTATTTGCTATTTTCGGCAACGTCGTAGGGCTTATCCATCAGATGCAGCTTCCCGAATTTAAAGGGCTCGAGCAGTACGACCCCCGCTGCTCAGGACATCATTTCGGTGTCACGGTTTCTTGCAAGGCAGATGATCTGGAAGGGCTTAAACACTTTTTTCAAAACATAGGCGGTGAGGTAAAGGTCATTTCAAATGGGTCTGTTTGAAGACATCCATGCAGCCCGGATGCTGCTGGACTTGCCTGAACGTGCGACCATGAAAGACATTAAATCGCAGTACCGTGCATTGATTCGGAAATGGCATCCGGATCGGTGTAATGCCGACAAAGAGGCTTGCAAAGAAATGACCACCCGAATCATTGCCGCTTATAGGCTCATTACCAATTATTGTAAACACTACGAATTTTCATTTTCAAAAGAAGAGGTCAGCAATTACATCTCGGCAGAGGAATGGTGGTTTGAACGTTTTGGCCGCGGCCCGTTATGGGGTGCAGAACAAAAACCTGAATGATTTTTTTTCAGCATTTATAACCGAATGATTATGATATCGAACCATAACAACATACGTATTTTTCAAAAAAAGCCGGTGTTTCTGATTTGCCTGGCGCTGCTGGTGATCGGTTTTGGCACCTTTGTCTTCGGCCTTATGGGGGGACATCCTGAAAGGGCCTGGCAGGCGTATCTGATTAATTTTTTGTTATGGTCGGCCATCGCCCAGGGGGGCCTATTGTTTTCCGTGATCATGCATACCGTAAAAGCCCGGTGGAGCGGACCTTTATCCAACCTTGCCGAATCGTTTGTCGCGTTTTTCCCGATTTCTTTTGTTCTTTTTCTGATTCTCTTTTTGGGTAAAAACCACATCTTTCCGTGGATACATCAGGATCTTCACGGCAAAGAGATTTGGCTCAACGTGCCGTTCCTGTTTACCAGAGATGTTGTCGGGTTGCTTGTTCTTTACGGATTGGGATTTGTCTATCTCTATCATGCCTTGTGGCTGAAGCTGGATCGATCTGTGTCCCACGGCCGAATTCGAAAGCGTCTGTATAAAAGGTGGGATGGAAGCATTTCTGATGCACAGCGTTGTCGGGATCGAATGACTGTTTTCGGGATACTTTATATACTCGCATTTGCACTGATCCTCTCACTCATCGGTTTCGATTTGGTGATGAGCTTGGATCCTCACTGGTATTCAACACTGTTCGGTGCTTATACGTTTGTCAAGGCGTTTTATATCGGTCTGGGGGGTCTCATTATTCTGGCCTCCATACTTCATCTCAATCCAGCCATTGAGTTCGAGCTGAAACCGTCGAACTTTCATGATATCGGCAAACTCTTTTTTGCCTTTTGTCTGCTCTGGGGGGACTTTTTCTACGTCCATTTGGTGGTGATATGGTACGGCAATATTCCCGAAGAAACCGCCTATCTTATTGAACGAACCATGACACCTCCCTGGAATTCTCTGGCCTGGTTTGTTTTTATCATCTGTTTTATTATCCCGTTCATCATTTTGTTGAACAAAAAGATCAAAACAAAACCCCAGTTTATGAGTATTCTTTGTACGGTCGTTATCATGGGAATCTGCCTGGAGCATTTTCTGCTGATTGGTCCGGCATTAAATCCCCATGTATCCGTGCTTCCTTTGGGGCTGACCGACGGGCTGATATTTTTGGGATTTCTGGGCCTGATGACGCTTTCCGTTATTTTTTTCCTGAACATATTTCCCGAACTTCTTCGGGGTAAAACCAAGGAGGTGAACTAATGGAAATTCTAATCACCTCTTTGGCGCTGGCAACGGTTCTGGTTCTGGCTGTGTTAATAGGCACCCGAGGGCAACCCATGAAATTTATTGCCGCGGTTGGAAACTTTGTTATGTTGCTACCAAAGAATAAGGCTGCGGTGTTCTATACCGGACTCATCATTTTTCTGGTGCTCGGCTTTTTGTATTTTTTTTATGCCTCGCCGGCAACTATAATCGGCCCTGAACAGCCCATTCCTTTCAGTCACCGGGTTCATTCCGGTGTCAAGGCGATTCAATGTCAATTCTGTCACCCGTATGTGGGCCGGTCAATCCATCCGGGATTGCCGCCGGTTGAGAAATGCCTCTACTGCCATAATTACATCATTGCCAATCATCCGTGGATTCAAAAGGAGCATGAATATTATAACACCCAAACCCCGACGCCGTGGAAAAAGGTCTTCTATGTTCCGGAACATGTACTGTTCAACCATCAGCGGCACATCAAAAAAAATGTCGAATGCGCAATATGCCACGGACAGATTGAGACCATGGATCGGATTGCGGCAAAAAGATTCAAAATGGGGTTTTGTATCGAATGTCATAAAAAAAACAATGCAAACGTAGGGTGTTGGCTGGCATGCCACAGCTAAGGAGAAGCCATTGATCGGCAAATCACAACCGTTGACACACAATTATTTGACCGCCAAAGGCTTTTGCCTCACCTCGGCGTTCTGGTTTGTTGTTGCTACATCCATGGGACTCCTTGGCGCCACTGAACTCATGGCTCCCGATCTCACCGAAAACATCGGCTGGCTCGTATTCGGGAGGGTTCGACCCATTCATGTGAATTTGGTGCTTTTCGGATTCGTGACTCCCGGTCTTCTTTCAGCGGCATTCTATTATGTGCCCAGATTGCTCCGGACTGAGCTCTACAGCGAAAAACTGGGTTTCATCACCGTCCTGGCGTGGAACGTTACCCTGGTCTTTGCTGTTGTGAGTCTGGCTTTAGGATATTCTCAAGGCCGAGAGTATGCCGAAATGATTTGGCCCGTTGACATATTGATCGTTTTGGCGTTTGCGCTGGTGTTTGTCAATCTGATGATGACCGTTGTCCGGCGAAAGGAGCCGATTCTTTATGTTTCCATCTGGTACGCATGTGCCGCCGTGGTGCTGACGGCCGTTACGTTTGCACTTGGAAATGTCATCTGGCGGCCCAACAGCGGTTCTTTAGTGGGTATCCCGGATGCGATTCTTCTCTGGTTTTACGGCCACAATGTTTTCGGTCTTCTTTTGACACCCCTGTCCGCCGGCGTGGCCTATTATGTCATACCCAAGGCATGCCGGGCGCCGCTTTACAGCCACACCCTTTCTTTGCTCGGATTTTGGTCGCTGCTGGTGGTCTACACCCATATTGGGACTCACCACCTGCTTCAGGTACCGGTTCCCACCTGGCTGAAAGTTATTTCGATTGTGGACAGTGTGGCCATGGTCATACCGGTCATGGCATTTTTAATTAACATCTGGTATACGGCCAAGGGAAAGCTCGGAGAAATTCATGCCGATATCGGCGCCAAATTTGTATTTACCGGTACCATTATGTATTTCTTTGTGAGCATTCAGGGCTCCATGATGGCCCTGCCGGACGTGCAGCGGGTCACGCATTTTAACAACTGGGTGGTTGCGCATGCCCATATCGGTGTTCTGGGGTTCGCCGGAATGATCGCGCTCGGCGGGCTTTACTACATCCTGCCCCGGATTACCGGGAAACCACTGTACAGCAGATTCCTGGCGGATTTCCAATACTGGCTCATTCTCATCGGCGTCATCGGATTTACCGTTGTGCTCACCATCGTAGGGTTGATTCAGGGAAACGCCTGGCTCAACGGAGAAACCATCTACCGGGTTCTTCCGGAAATGCATGTTTACTATGTGACTCGGGCATCATTGGGGCTGATCATTTTCAGTTCCGCAATTCTCGGTCTGTACAATATTTTAAGATCGATATTTTTTAATTCCGGAGACATCTCATGAAGATGACCCCAAAAGCGGTTGTTATCGGCAGTCTTTTAATCCTGGGTGTTATTGTGCTTGTGGTGGTGATTCTGCCGTATGCCACACGTATCCAAGCGCCCTCGGACATTTTTCGTGAACGGACCGGTCATGAGGCTGACGGGAGAAGTTTCTATATCGCCAACGGTTGTGTCTACTGTCACAGTCAATCCATCCGCACCATTGACTGGGGTTTGGGGGCTGAAAGGATTGCTCAGGCAGGGGATTATATCCAGGACAAACCGATCCTTTTAGGTTCGGAAAGAACCGGTCCGGATCTTTCCCAGGAAGGCGGGGAGCATCCGGACGACTGGCATATGGCCCATTTTATAAACCCAAGATACACCCGTCCACTGTCCATTATGCCGGCATTTGCCTTTTTAGGAATAGACAATATCAAGACATTGACAACTTATGTTCAGGGGCTAGGTTTTAAGCACGCAGACAAACGGATGCAAAGACAGAGATTTTGGAAAGAAAAAGCGGTCAATGCTTATGAAAGCGGTCCTGAAGCCAATGTAAAATGGCTCCACGAAAATGTACCCGAAGGTTGGAGAAACCTTCCCAATCCTTACCCGACCACTGAAGCCGGGTTGGCCAGGGGGCACAAAATCTATCAGGATTTTTGCCTGGGATGTCACAGCCCCATCGGCGACGGTATTGGGCCGGCACAGCCGGATATTTACCCGCCGCCTATCAATTTTACGATATTAAAAGACAGAGGAATTTCCGGCGGAATCCTGTATTACCAGATTATGAACGGCATCACCGGAACGGCCATGCCCTATTTCAAGCGTGCACTGGAGTCTGAAAAGATCTGGGATGTGGGGAATTATGTGGCAGTGTATTTCATCAATCAGACCGATGCCGATACCGAACCCAAAGGAATCGATGCGGCGTATGAACCATAAAAAAAGTGCCTAAAGTTTAAAGTTCTCAAGTGAGCTAAAGTTGTTGAATACGCCTTCGGCGCAGATTATTTTGAAAAGGTTAAAAGCGAATATGATGAATTCAGTGAATTGTTGGCAATTCTACCTCTATTGCCAGAAGTATATAAAATTGACAGAATGCTTTAACTTTAGTCACTTTAGTTCACTTGACACTTTGAATTTTTTAATTTGACATTTTAATCATGTATTTTCCCTATTTTATCACATACATGGCTTTAGGATACGTCATCAGTTTGGTGGTCTTTTTTTGGGCGCTTAAAAACGGCCAGTTTAAAGAGCAACAACGGGCCAGATTTTTGCCCCTGGAAGATGAGCGGAAAGCATCCGTTGAAAAGGTGTCTAACATTAAACGGTATGAGATCTATGCCCTTATGTTTCTT
>JAFDCA010000184.1 GCA_019313025.1 Deltaproteobacteria bacterium | reverse complement strand
TTAGTCACGGATCGACATTCTTAAGGCCGTCAACCATTACTGAATATTATCACAAAAATCATGAAAAACCAAAATTCAAGACAACCACGACCATCAATGAATGATAAATCGACAAGCCACAATGTTGATAAGGAACTCGAACGCCTGAGACTGCAACTCGATGCTATCGATCAAGAGATCGTTTCTCTGCTTTCCAAACGCCAGGCCGAAGTCGAACGCGTTGTTCAGTTCAAAAAAGCCCACAATATTCCGGTATATCACCCCGCAAGGGAAGAAAATTTGATATCTCACCGTCGCTTCCAGGGATCCAAGGCCGGGCTTGACCCGGATTACGTTGAAGAGATTTACCGCCGTATCCTTCGCCAGTCAAGAGCGGAACAAACCGCCCAGATGGCTCAGAAAGGAATTCGATCCGGAGCGCCTATTCTTCTCATCGGAGGTTTGGGGAGTATGGGACAATATTTTCGTCAATGGTTTGCGCGGGCCGGGTATGAAGTGCGTATTCTGGACCATCAGGATTGGCCAAATGTAGATCGACTCTGCCAGGGTATCGAACTGGCAATTATTAGTGTTCCCATTGAGTTAACCGTCTCAGTGGCCAGAAGAATCGGATCTCATCTGCCCCCAGATTGTGTTTTGGCAGATATCACCAGCATAAAAGAGGTTCCTTTAAATGCCATGCTCAAGGCGCATCAGGGGCCGGTGATCGGATTGCATCCACTCTTCGGTCCTACTACTTCAACCATGGACAAACAGATTGTCGTGGTCACTCCAGGCAGGGATACCGCTGGTTGTCAATGGGTGATCGACCAGTTTAGTGCCTGGGGAAGCATTATACTGCAAGTCGATGCCAGCGAACATGATAAGATCATGTCCATTGTTCAAACGGTGCGACATTTTGCCACTTTTGCTTTTGGTCAATTTCTCCGACGCAAACAAATCAATTTAGCACGGACGTTGGAGTTTTCCAGCCCCATCTATCGCCTTGAACTCGGAATGGTGGGTCGTCTTTTTGCTCAGGATCCATCCCTTTATTCAGAAATTATATTCGCATCAGCTGAGCGGCGTACCCTTTTAAGAGAATACCTTGATTCTTTGAGAAATAATCTTGACATGGTCCAAAAGGGTGACAAAGAAGCGTTTCTCGCTGAATTTAATAAAATTGCGGAATGGTTCGGACCGTTCAGTGAGCAGGCGATGCGGGAGAGTACCTATCTCATTGACAAACTGATCGAACGCTTTTAAAAAGAAAGGATTTTTTTAAACGTCAAATTAGGTTTTCTATATCCACTCCCAGTCTTGGCTTGACCAGTCTACGCTTGACATAAAACCTGCTCTTTTGTAATCTTCGTTTGAAAAAATAAAAACCTTTGTTTCAAACCTCCAAATTCAATCAACCAATAGGTACACGATTTCTGAAAATCGTGACGTATAATTAATCATTAATGCCTAAAAATCAAAGCCAAAAAGGAATCGGACAAGTGTCCGACACATCACCTCTTTACAACAGTAGAATCACTAAGACATATTTAGAATATATTAAGAGCAATTATCCTGATCTGGATATTAATTCTATCTTGGAACATGCGGGCATGAGCATGTATGAAATTGAAGATGTGGCTCACTGGTTCAGCCAGGAGCAAGCGGATCTCTTCCAAGAAGCCTTAGTTACACAAACCAGGAATGCAAACATCGCAAGAGAAGCTGGCCGTTACACAGCCTCATCCGAAGGAATGGGCCCCGGAAAACAACATATATTGGGCTTTATAACACCGATATCTGTTTATCTGTTAATGGAAAAACTTTATCCGATACTGAGTCGGGGTGCTACCATCAAAGTAAAAAAACTTGGTCACAGCAAGGTCGAGATTATTTCTACGCCCAAACCGGGAGTCAATGAAAAACCCTATCAGTGTGAGAACCGAATCGGTATCTTTGAATCTCTTTCAGAGTTGTTCACCCACAAACTTGCAAATGTCGAACATACGCAGTGTTTTCATAAAAGCGACAATTTCTGCCGTTACATCATTTCCTGGATAAAAACGCCTTCTTTCATCTGGAAACTTTTACGAAATTATTTTTTATTAATTTCAATAGCTATTTTAATAAGTTCATTCTTTATCCTGCCCTTTATGACCTGGAGTCTTCTTTTGATTCTATGCTCGTTTATCACTCTGATTTTATCATTTAATTCCGAATTTCTTGAAAAAAAGGAGTTGGTCGAAACCATTAAAATTCAGGGAGATTCAGCGAAAGATCTGTTGGATGAGATGTCAATCCGTCACAATAATGCATTGCTGATACAAGAAATTGGCCAGGCCACTTCTACAATTTTAAATATTAACGATCTCCTCGACTCTGTAGTAAATATAATGGAAATGCGTATCGACTTTGACCGTGGTATGATCATGCTCGCCAATACAGATAAAACAAGGCTTTATTATACTGCTGGGTATGGCTACACGAAAGAAAAAGAACAGTTTTTACAGCAAACTGAATTCCATCTTGACAACCCTGAATCTAAAGGTGTTTTTGTGGTGGCTTTCAAGGATCAAAAATCTTTTTTGATTAACGATATCTCTGAAATTGAACACAAATTGTCCAAAAGAAGTATCAAATTCGCAGAAATTATGGGTGTAAATTCGCTAATATGTGTACCCATTGTCTATGAACATGAATCACTGGGCATCCTCGCGGTGGACAATCTTAAGTCAAAAAGACCTCTTACAACCAGTGATATGAATCTTTTAATGGGTGTCGCTTCACAGATGGCCGTCGGCATAAATAATGCTAAATCTTTTCAGCAAAT
>JAFDCA010000183.1 GCA_019313025.1 Deltaproteobacteria bacterium | reverse complement strand
GGTCAAGGCGATCGATATCTCGATCGTTTTGCGCAGCATGACTTTGACGACGGCGGGCTCCTCGGGGGACCGGGCCATCGATATGAAGCGTTCAAACAGCTCGGACTGGGCCTGGAAGGCAGCGCTCAGGGCATCGGCGCTCAGGATGCTGCTGATTTTTTCTCCTGCGATACTCACCATGGCGGTGTCCTCCTGCAAAAAAAATTGGGGTCAATTAGAAATTTGAAGTGTCGCTTGTTTCGGCGCCATGTGAGATGCGATGCCGGATCCAATTCAGTCTCGCAAATGAAACTGGTTTTAGATGGGAAACAGGATTAGAAATCAATGACAATTATACCACACTGTAACATAATCATACTTGCTTCACAAAAGATTTCCTTGACCTAAGTCAAAGAATAAAAATTAGAGATGTCCCGCCGTTCAATTGACAGAAAAATTAAATTCGGCTATACGACTTCACTCAACCCTTATCTTCCCATGCTGGGCGCTCCTAATAATTGAGTATAAAAAAGAGGATCGCTGCCAGTGAAACCGGCGAGTCTAATCTACAGCGTTGAAGAGACCACACCCCTGGGAGCTACCCTTCTTCTGGCCATCCAGCATTTGATCATTGCGGTGGTCTATCTGGTTTATCCGGTTATTGTCGTCACCGAGGCCGGCGGCAGCCTGAGCCAGGCGACCTTTGCCGTTCAATTTTCCATGCTGGCCATTGGCATCGAAAAGTGGGGACGTCCATAAATATATAAATAAGTTGACACCCAAAATTGTAAATGCTAAAGCATACATATGCCACGTAAAGCCCGTATAGACGCTCCCGGTGCACTTCATCATATTATCATCAGAGGGATCGAAAAACGCAAAATTTTTAAGGACGATAAAGATTGCTATCAGTTTATCAAAAGGCTCGGTACTATCCTTGCAGAAACTGAAACACCTATCTACGCCTGGGTCTTGATGCCAAGCCACATTCATTTATTGTTGAAGACGGGTTTGACACCGATTGCCACCATCATGAGGCGGCTATTGACCGGATATGCCGTTTATTTCAACCACCGTTATCGCCGGCACGGCCATTTATTTCAAAATCGATACAAATCGATTCTTTGCCAGGAAGAGCCTTACTTTCGGGAGTTGGTCCGCTACATTCATTTGAATCCCGTTCGTGCCAAACTGGTTGAAGATATAAAAGCGCTGGACACATATGCATACTGCGGGCATGGCGCTATAGTTGGAAAAGTGAAACGAGATTGGCAGGAAGTCGATTATGTGCTGGGTTTTTTCGGTAAGAGAAGATCCGATGCTCGCAGACAATATCGAAAATTTGTAAAAAATGGGATCCAGCAGGGCAGACGGCCTGAACTTACCGGTGGAGGAATTTTACGCAGTGTTGGTGGGTGGAAAGCCCTCAGCGCTTTGAGAGATGAGGCGGTGCGGGTCAAGGGCGATGAGCGTATTTTGGGAGATACTGATTTTGTCGAGTCGGTTTTAAAAGAGGCTGATGAGCAACTGGAGCGCCGCTACCGGTTACAGGCAGAAGGATTTAACCTGGACCGAGTTGCCGAACGCGTGGCGACCGTGATGAATATCCCCGTGGAACTTGTTTGGGAAAAGAGCCGAAGACCACAGGTGGTTGATGCACGGGATTTGCTTTGTTATTGGGCTTCCAAAGAGTTGCAATTGAGCGCGACAGATCTGGCAAAGCGTTTAAATCTCACGCAACCAGCGATCAGCATCGCAGTACGGCGTGGGGAAAAGATTGCTATGGACAATCAATATCAGTTAATAAACTAATAGTTATTTATATATTTATGGACGTCCCTCTTTTATACAAAAAATCAAGCCCGTTTCCTTTTTTTGATATTAGGCCCCAAAGATATTATTAACCTATCTATCCAATAAAATATCCAATTATATCCAATTAGAAGTTGACATCCGATTTTTATTGGATAAAAATGGATATAAAAATAGATATTTCTAGTTTCGATTCCTTCCGACTTTTTAATCAGACCTGTAGGATAGAGGAGCACCATGACTCCCCGCATTGTAAAACTTATCGCCGAAGTTGATGAATTCAAAGGATTTTGGAAAGGTATGCAGCGTCTTTCTGCTGAAAGACTTTCAACGCTGAAAGTTTTTGCCACCATTGAGTCCATCGGTTCCTCAACTCGCATTGAAGGAGCGCAGTTGAGTGACGCGGAAGTTTCTGCTTTGCTGCAGGGTTTGGATATACAGTCCTTTCGCAACCGGGACGAGCAGGAAGTCGCCGGTTACGCAAAAGCCATACAGCTGATTCATTACAGGTGGGAGCAAATAGATCTTACAGAAAACAATATCAAATATCTTCATAAGGTTTTGCTGCAGTTTTCGACTAAAGATCAGTGGCATTTGGGAGAGTACAAGAAGCATCCAAATCATGTGGCCGCCTTTGATTCCGAGGGCAACCAGATCGGCATTATATTTGAAACGGCCTCACCGGCGCAGACACCGCAGTTGATGGAATCGCTTGTGAGCTTGACCCGAAAGCGTTGGCTGAATGAAGATATCCATCCACTGCTGGCGATAGCGGATTTTGTCCTGCGTTTTCTCGCGATTCATCCGTTTCAGGATGGTAACGGACGCCTGGCTCGAGTCCTGACGAATTTAATGCTGCTTCGAGGTGGTTATGATTTTGTTCAATACAGTTCCCACGAAAGAATT
>JAFDCA010000182.1 GCA_019313025.1 Deltaproteobacteria bacterium | reverse complement strand
AGTCAAGGCGTACCGAGGTATTAAAACACAGGAATATATTTAATATTTCGAGTATTGAACCCCTCGGTCCAACACAAAAATTTGGCCTGAGGGGAGGTTTTGAAACCACTTCTGAGCATAAACCGCGTGTGTTACCCCACGCTTAATGAGTCTTCGTTCCAATTTAGAATGTTTTCGATTTCGAATACTTAGGGTTGTTTACTGCCGGATATCAATCGTCCTGCCAAAAATATTTTTTCGATTCACTGTAACCTTTACACACCGTATACGTTATTTACTATTAAATGCCGAAGTGAAGAATCCTGGCCCAAAGGATCTGGTTTTTCAAAGCAAAATAAATGTTTTTCCGAAAAAATATGAATTATAAAAGAGATATTATGTGGAGAAACAGCATTAAATTCATCTTCGTATTCATGGCAATGACCTTGTTCTTGACACCGGCATGGGGTTCCATACCCGATCCAACGGATGTTGAGGATCAGGCGTTAACTTTTTTCCGAAATTATGAAGCGGCTGGAACCTGCGTATGGGCGGAGTGTTTTAAACGTCAGCCTGTTCTTGCAAGAGGCGGTGGATCGGGCGGTGGGTCCGGTGGCGGCTTTGGCAGTGCCTCCGGTGATGGTTACGGCAATAATGGATCTCACAGAATGGGTAGTCAAGGAACAAATGCAACACAACAAAATCAACATCAATACCGGCAGTGGAAAACAAATAAAAGACAGAATCAAACCCAACATCAATATCAGCAGCAGCATAAAACCAAGAAACAGAATCAACATCAATACCAATATCAGCATAGAGAGGAATCCGGGGCACAGAATTAGTCCTATATTCCTGTTACATTCTCAAACTATGCCCGAAGAATGGAGCAATTCTTTACCGATGATGGGGTGCTACTACCTGAATCTTGCAAGATTGTCTGAGCAAGATTCAGGTAGTAATCAATAAAAAGGGGAGTGTATTTAAAGAAATTAATACATTAAAACTATTAAACATTTAGAAGGAAAGGAGGAAAAAGTGAAAAAAACTTTTTTGATCGTGGCAGCCTTGGTATCCTTTACGACATTTGCTTTTGCCGAAGATGTCCTGATTGACGTAGCCCCCAACGTACTCAATCTTCAGAAAACGGTTGACAAATGTGTCACCGTGCACACCGATATTCCTTATAGTGAGGTAGATCATTATAACTCAAAAGTGCTTTTATTAGTAGGAAACGGTTACACAGAGGCTTATTCATGCTTTAGTGACGACAGGGGATATTTTGTTGCAAAATTCTGGAGGGAAGCTGTTGGAAATTTAGTAAAGGTCGGGTACAATACCTTCACACTAACCGGGGTTGACTACGACGGAGAGGAATTTTCGGGAACCCAAGATATCCTGGTAGTAGACAACGTTCCGAAAGGTCCCTGATCGCGAGCCTTTTTCCTTTGGCTTCTGAAAAAAACAGAGAGGCTCCAGCGCTAAAAAATGACACGCTCTATAGGTTTCCCAACATAAAAGGAAAGTGGCACTTGTTTCCACTTTCCTTTTCTATTTTGTCGACATGTTCCCGCAGCCTGCCTTCTGACATCTCGCATTCAAACCTTCTTACCTTCTAGCCTTCTGCTTTCAGCCCTATGCCCTTTGCTCCTTGCTCCTTGATCCTTTTTCCTTAATCCTTTATCTATAAATCACCGTCGCGCAGCGAATTCGCTTATGCCGCGTGAGAGGTTCCCGCTTAAATCCTATCAGTAGTTTGCGGCCGTTAACATCGATGCGGATTTTATTCCCAAAAAGAACCAGGATCAGTTAAATTTGTAAGTCGGCCGTTCTCCCTTCTGCTCGTAGTAGGGCATCATTTGAGGTATGAGGGAGGCGAGGTTTTTTTCACGGTTTTCCGGTGCCGGATGGGTGCTAAGAAATTGGGGAGGACCTTTGCCACCGACTTTGGCCATCTTTTGCCATAAAGTGACAGCGGCGCGAGGATTGTAACCGGCTTTGGCCGCCAACTCGATGCCGATACGATCCGCCTCAGACTCTGCTGCCCGGCTGTTTGGCATTTGGACTGCCAACGCGGCGGCCAGCGACGCACCTGTCAATGCCAATCCATCGCTCTTCGTTGCGACGCCCACCGCTATCACACCAACCTGACTGGTCATGGCCACCGACATCTTTTCAGCCGAATGTTTGGCCAAAGCATGAGCGATCTCGTGGCTTAATACCTGGGCCAGCTCGTCATCGGAGGGTTTGATTTTTTCTACCAAACCCGTATAAAGAGCCATTTTCCCACCTGCCATGGCCCATGCGTTGACTGTCTTGTGATCATCGATGATCTTGATGCTCCAATCCCAGTTTTTTGTCTCCGGACGAATTTTAATGGCCTGGGCAATCAAGCGCCCGGTGATTTTATAGACCCGATTCTTTAAGACCGGATCGTTATCGATCTCGCCTTTCTCGGCATATGGCCGCAGCATTTCGACATATGCTTGTTTAGACGCGGCAATGGCCGAGTCTTCCGAAACAATCATCAACTGACGCCTCCCCGTCATGCTGGTGGCACAGGCAGTGATGATCGCCGCGCAAAGTAGAATTGTGCTGTATAATCTTTTCATTATCGCAACCTATCAATCGATCTATCTTGTGGCTTTGCCATTTTAAGCAAAGGGATAAGAGGTCATTTTTTATAAGAAAAAAATAAGCGTTTTGAACTTGAGTGTCAAGTTAAGTTGTGGGTCGTGTGGAACGCTGGTGCAGAGCTTGGACAAAATAAATTTTAAAATCTATCATTTACTTCGACAGCCACCGCACTTTGAATGAATGAGGGTCGGACAACGATAACTAATTGATCTATAGCTGAAACTCCAGTTTAAATGATGTGGACAATGTATTGTAGGAGCTATTTTCATTGATTTTATCATCATATTGATTGTATCCCAAATCCAAAGAATAACACATTTCTGGGAAAAACGAATTATTCGCGTGCCAACTCAAACCGATGGATGTGTTCAGTCTCTCGGTATCCAAGCTTCGATCGGTATTTTTCGTTTGAGAATATCTCCCCCGTAAAAACAGATCAACAACATTGAAAATTCGACTATACGAAATGGAGAGCGAGGCAGAGGGATTTTCTCTTTGTTCTCCATCCCAAAGGTCTCGATATTCGCCAAAACTTAATGCCGGGGTAATGGTAAGATCGGATGCGGGATTGATGGAGGAACTGATTTTGTGCCGGAAGCTTTGGGTTTCCTTGTTTGGATCAAACAGGTCTTGGCTGAGAGAATAGCTTGAGGAAGCTGTGACATCAAATGCCTTGCCGGCATGGTATTGCAAAGAACTTTTATAGGTTTTTTTCTGTTCCCCATGATATTCGGAACTCTCTATCTCAAAGGTATCCTCGGATTTTTCACTGAAATGAGAAAAAAAGAGACAAACGGGCAAAAGATCCATCTTGTATTTCATTTCAAGGCCGTATTTGTGGGTCAGCATTCGAGGTCGCGCGGGATCGCGATCGACGTTGTCCCAAAACCTCGAGAAAAAAGTTTTTAAGCCAATGGACCCGATGTTTTTTTCCCCCCAAATCTCTACTCCCTCCTGATCGTCTTTTAAACCAAAGTTTGTTTTAGTTTCCGCTTTCTTCTTAAAACGGTCAAAATCGTTCAGATTTTTCCCCACATAGCGATATTCTAAACCATAATTAAAGCCATTTAACTTTTGTTCTAAACGAAGAATCTCAAACCGATTATCGGTCTCATTGGAAGCTGATTTTGATGAAAAGAAAGTTTCATCAAAATCAGAAGATTTATTTTGGAAAATATCAACTTCCGGCTTAAACAATTCCAAAAAATCAGCCTTTGCTTGAAATTTTAATAAGGTCCCATCCGGGCCATTATAAATGATCGGCAGTTGTTCCAAGGGGTCTTCAGGGGAAAGATCCGGCAGATGACCTTTTGAATATTTTACGACTGTTTGTTTTCGACTCTGATTCTGTAAAATTTCCGCTACATTTTTAGCTTTGACAGGGAATGGAAAAAAAGGATTCCAAATCAAGTTGATGAAAATAAGAATACACCAGGGCACACACAAGGGAATGGTAAAAAAACTTTTTTTTATGCGGAAAAACAATCGCATCATTGTTGCCTTAAGGTAAAAAATTGCAATACCGCATTTGATTGACTATGTATTATAAATACATTTTTGACAGGTTAATCTCTAGTCATATCCTAAAATTGTAACGTATCCGTGTCAAGTGTAATTATATATAATTTATATATAATTTAGTTGAATTAAGATATATTGTGGTTTATTAGATCAAATTACTACATATTGTGGCCCTTCAAATCAAGAACCTTCATAAAATTTAAGGGGAGCTGAGGGACGGGCATCGATATATTGACATCGGTCATTTTATCATCTTGAGTCCCTTCTCTTTCACGATCTTTTCGCCCTATATTATCGATTGAAGGGTCAAAAGTAGACTTGACTCCTTTCCTTATTTTTAGATATGAACATGGCAGGTGTGGCCAAATAGGAAAGATTTCTTTCCAGACCGACATATAAGACCTTGCCTAAGGGAGATTAACCATGAACAGCGAGGTTGACTTCAGCCAAATTTACGAAGAATTTCACCCGAAAATACTCCATTACTTATTCCATCTGACAGGTCAACCAGAGGCTGAGGACATGGCACAGGAAGTGTTCGAGAAAGCGAGTCGGGGCTTAAAGAGTTTTAAGGGTGAGTCAAAGCTTTCGACCTGGTTATACCGCATCGCTACCAACACTGCTATTGATAGAATGAGATCCCCTTCATTTCGACGATCATCTGAGCATACCAGCCTTGACGAGGACACGGAGACTGAAGATAGGAATGTCTGGTCCGGCCATACGAAAACCCACATCGACCAGACGGTTATCCGCAAGGAGATGAGCGAATGTATAAGGGAGTTTATCGACAGGCTTCCTTCCGATTATAAAACTGTTATATTACTAAGTGAACTCGAGGGATTTAAAAATAAAGAGATAGCTGATATTTTACAGGTTTCACTTTATACTGTAAAAATAAGGCTCCACCGAGCAAGAGCCAGGTTAAAAAAAGAACTGGATGATGGCTGCACTTTCTACTATAATGAACAGGACATTCTTGCCTGCGACCGAAAGCAATCCCAAATTTTGCCGAAGATTCCCAAATAAATGTCTATGATAGACTATTTATCATTTTATCCCCCTCATATTCCTCCAAGTATAAGATCCTTTTTTTGATTCCCCCAAAAAATTGATTGCAGATGTATCCTTTTTATCCCTCCCACCGTCTGTAGGATTAAAAAGGAGGTGATCTAAATGTATGGTTCAGAATTTTTCAGCGCTTCATTATGGTGGATATTGCCTATCTTGATGATGGCGCTGTGTTTTTTCATGATGAGGGGACGAAGAGGCTCGATGATGTGCGGATTTGGTTCCCGCGATACAAACAGCCGGCAAATCAGCGCTTCAGATTCTGCAACGGATATACTCGATAAACGCTATGCTTCTGGTGAGATTGACAAAGAGGAATATGAGGAGAAAAAAAGAACCTTAACCAAGTCATCAGAATTGTTTCAATAATTGGTTACAAATTTTTGAACGCTAAAGGAAGAAACAAAAGGCAACGGCGCTAAAACATCAGTAATCATGCATTATTTATGTTAACCCCAAAATTATATAGAGGAGATGTCGCATGAGTAATTTGGATCAGAAAATGATAGTAAAAGTCGATACAACCAAGGCTATCTGTCCCATAGGAGAAATTGTCGGCAAAAAGAATATCAGCGAATCGAAGATTCCGGTTCTATCCTGTGAGGGGGGTTGTATTCGAGGAGAAATTGCCCGGCTTGCAGCCAATATTGTTTCCAAAGAACAAGCCTATGGTCGAGGTTGTCATGGTGAATTGATTACGGTTCCGGAATCAGCTATTGCCCAATGGATAAAGAGTGCTGAAAAGGTTGTATTAATCGATGGGTGTTTTCTTCGATGCCATGGTCGTATCTTTGAAAACATTCTTGACAATAAGAAACTGATTCAATTCGATGCCCTGTCACACTATAAAAAATACACAGACATTTTCGATTATGAGGATGTGCCGGAACAAGAGAGAAAAGAAGTTGCTCAATCCGTTGCCGATTGGGTCATGGACAGTCTGAGTAATCCCCCTGTCGGCAGTGCGTCCTCATGTGCTGCATCAGATGATAAGAGCAGTGGATGTTGCGGATAAGGCAATGGACTATACATCACCAATGAACTCTGGAACCCTGAACCTGTGAACGGTTATGT
>JAFDCA010000181.1 GCA_019313025.1 Deltaproteobacteria bacterium | reverse complement strand
GAAATGTTCACTTTGACGAGGCACGCGGCACCGCGCTTAAAGCGTCCCTTATTCCGATTACCAATTCCCTTTTTGCGGTGGGACTTGTTTCTCTTCCCGGTATGATGACCGGCCAGGTGTTGTCCGGCGTTTCTCCGCTCATCGCGGCCCGGTATCAGATCATGGTTATGTGCATGATATTCAGTGCTGCCGGGATTTCCTCGGCTTGCTTCCTTTCTATGATCAAGCCGCATGCCAAAAATTTTATGGTAAATGGAAACAAGATTTGTCATAGTCCGATAATCGTAGTTTTTCTTACGGGAATTAGGATATCATTTTTTTTTTGACCCTGGGATTATAGGATGTCCGCCAAATCCAATATCTTGACAAACCACCGCATTGTCGCATCTTACGAGTAGATGTTCTTGATGGGATAATAGATGGGGACAATAACCTGAAACTTGGAAAAGGAGAACGACATGAGCCAGCGAGCCAAAGAGATATCCAAACGAATCGTATCATTTGCCGATGAAGTGATCACATTTGTGGAACGTTTAACGGAAAGTGACTGGAACAAAGTCTGCGAGTTGGAAGACTGGACCGTAGGTGTCACCGCGCGTCACCTGGGAGTCGGGCATTTTGCAATATCAAATATGGCAAAAATGATTGTCAACGGTGAAGATTTGCCATCCCTTACCATGGATCAGATCAATGCGATGTCCGAAAAGGACTCCCGTAAGCATGCGGATTGCACCCAAACCGAAGCCTTGGAATTCCTGAGAAAAAATAGCGTTGAACTGGCCGCATTCGCTGCCGGGTTGACCGATGACGAACTCGACCGCAAAGGCAGCATGCCGGCCTTCGGAGGCGAAGTAACCACCGAGCAGCTTTTCGACTACATCATATTCCAATCAGCAAACCAGCATTTTGACAGTATGAAGGCCGCTGTTGGCAAATAGTTCGGCTCCGGTTTTCATTCCATGGGCAAGGGTATTTTTGCAGCGTATGTAAATGTTTTAATATAGATGAATGAGTTGTTGATGACTTGAGAGCATAAGTGCCGTGGGTTAGGGTTTGTGAACATTTTGTAAGAACGCCCCCTATGGTGCTGAACCGTTAATAACATCCATGGGAAGTGTCAATTCATTTTAATCAAGAATCAAGGTCTGACCCCATCAGCGTTATTATAGCTATTGTCAGAATAACATTCCGTTTCATCCGCCGGATAATTTCTTGGTCATTACAGATAAATCGTATGACCTTCCACAACGGCCGTCTGAATCCTTAAACTTAAATACATTTTTGGTTTGTTCTAATCCACATTTGGGGCAGAGAATCTTTACCTGATTGGAATTGTCTACATAAATTTTTTTCATTTTGTTTTACCATCCACATCAAGTGGGTCTCTCGGACACTTTTCCATAGTTCATGTATGATATTTTAATATTCTTCATCATCAGGATCAACCTTATTTCGTATGCACAGATGAAATACACCTTTGAGCCAAACCGGCATTTGAGGTCTGACCAGACTAACCAACTATAATAAAAGAAAATGAAGAATAATTAAACCCAACTCCGATGCAAGTATTAGGGTTGACCGGCTATCCCCATATCTATCATATTCAAAGATTTATTAACAAGTTTTTTCGCCTTCGGAGAGAGCGCCTGAACAAGTCCCCTATCTTATATTCACCGCCCTGCCTGTCCCGCAAGGTGGAGCTTGTCCTGTCCCTGAGAGACTTCGCCAGGCACGGGGAATACAGAGAATATTAATTTTTCCATTGCAGTTGACCTCGGTTAAATGGCTTTCACATTGAAAAGTGGGGTCAAGTCCACTATTGACCCATGACAGGAAAAATTAGTTAACAGATATGGGAAATACAGGAAATGTTAATAAGGGTCAAAAGTAGACTTGACCTCTCCAACAAATCTCTTAACCCAATGGCACAGGCATGCCAAAGAATTCACGCATCAGGAGCTAAAAGATTTAGTTCCTCCAAAACTTCCATTGTGCATTCGGTTGGAAAAGAACCGAAATCATTAACCAGCGGCTTCAATCTCTGCCATACATGCGGCCATAGCTTTAACCAAATCACACTCATCAAAAGAATAGCCTTTATTTTCAATGTATGCCCAGAGTTCAGTTCTATCGTTAATCTTTTGGACTGTGACTCTAAAACCTTTGTCTTCTTTCATTTTTTGAACAAATAACTGTGCACTATCTGTATTCATCTTCACTTCCAAATAGGTTAACTGAAACGGGCGGATCGATTCGCAAGGGAAGATTATTGAAACGCCCCGCGTTCGCCATCTATTCCTTAGACAGCATGCCGGTAAGATAGATCCCGCCTATGGCCAGACTTTCCATATCGATATAGGATTCGGCAGATTGCCGGAACAGGATGGAACAATGAGCCGGGAACTAATCGTCTTTATCGTTGAATCGAAGACGGATCGGTATTCGGGGCAACATATCGAATGCCACCGAAAGATCCCAGGATGGATCATCATCAAGCAACCGCCCGCCCAGTCTTTTGCAGGCGTATTGAAGCGCCTCGGGATTTCCCGAAAATGTGGTTCCAATAATTTTGTTAGTATTTGAAATAAAATATCCGGCAAGCGGACCTGAATCCTTAAACTCCCGGTAATGCACCCAATCACCGGCAATGGGAATCTCGGCAGGGCAGGAAAAGACGTACTGGAAAAGCACCACGCTGATCGCAAAATTAGCTCGCTTCCCGGTTTCATCAAATACGCCGTCTATTGAAATCCGAAACGGTTTTTCATAATAAGGTATGATGAGCGAATCTCCCGCGAGTTCGGCACCGAGCCTCACCGAACGGGGCAAGAAATCGATATCGCTGATGTGCGACAGGTATTTGTTGTAAGTTTCTTCGAATACCTTCGATTTTTTCATAGGAGTCTCCTTAAAAAAGCATAAGCGTTAACAGGTTCAGGGTTGTAACATCGTATTTCATTATATGTGTCTCTGGTTCTTGCTGATATAGATTTAACAGCGGCAGGGGCTTTTAAAAGCCTGTGTCCTTATTTCTT
>JAFDCA010000180.1 GCA_019313025.1 Deltaproteobacteria bacterium | reverse complement strand
TTACGGAGAAGCGACCGGGGATCAGAAGTTTCGAAATGGCGTGAAACGTCGATCTTATTACATTCTAACCTTCTTAATTTTTTAAGTAATAGGGATCTTTAACCTTGGACCGCTCAACCTGGGCTAGAGGAACCAACAGGAACTCCGATTTTAAGAAAGAATCGCCTCATCACTGGCTCAAGGAGACGATATATTCATGCAACAACACCTTAACATGAATGTTTTATGCTGCGTTTCAGAATCAAATTCCAAGCTTTTTTCATTCCTAACGTATTTAAAAAAAATACCGCATATTCGGGTCATACTGTCGGAAAGACTTCCAGCGGATTTAACTAAATTCCAGGTCGTTATTACAGAGCCTGCATCAGCATACAATCCGGCCCCTAAACAATTAGAACAATTCGTTCGATCAGGAGGCGGATGGCTAGGAGTGGTCGGTCTTTCGGAATTACCCATATCAGAACTTTTCGGTGTCTCCTCCGGTCCTGTTGGTCCGGAATCGGAAATACGGGTCCTGTTTCAAGATCTAAATAAGCCGATGGCGGACCGGTTACCCGATGCCGTTTATGTCAAAGGACGATATCACCCCCTTCAAGTCTTTAAAGAAGATGTAACCACATCATTATACGCCGACTGGCATTACCAACACCGTCCGGTATTGGTGTACCGTCAGGCCGACGCCGGTCAAGTGGCATGTACCACCCTTCAAGACTTTGAAAATTCTGACATAAAACGGATCATCTATCGGTTATTGCACAAACTATCCGGACAACCGGTGACGGATCAGAATCTAAATGTCGGAATATTGGGCTACGCCCCTTCGGTAGGGGAGCTTCATGGAAATGGGGTTGTCGCGACGAAGGGATTAACGCTCCACGCCGTTTGTGACATAAGTCCCCAGCGGTTGAAGTTGGCAAAACATCGATTTCTCGAAGCAAAAGTATATTCAAATGCCGAAAAATTGGCCAATGACGATGATTTAGATTTGGTCATCATCGCCACACCACCCAACACTCATGCGGAACTATCCATTCAGATGATGACCCAACAAAAACATGTGGTTTGCGAAAAACCATTGGCGCTCAATCGAAGCGAAACAGATCGGATGTTGGAAGTGGCTGAAAAAATGAAGGTTCATTTAAGCTGTCACCAAAACCGGCGTTGGGACCCTGATTTTAAGGCGATCAAACGTGCATTGCATGAAGATCTCATTGGTGATCTTTTCTATATGGAAACCTTTGTTGGCGGGTTCTCTCACCCTTGCGGATACTGGCATTCCCACGAAGACATATCCGGAGGTATCGCCTATGACTGGGGCACCCATTATCTGGACTGGATTGTAGACCTTATCCCTGATCCCCCGGAGTCTGTCGCTGCCTTTCGTCACAAAAGGGTATGGCATGATGTTACCAATGCCGACCAAGAACGAATAGGGATTAAATTTAAAGGGGGTAAGGAGGCTGAATTTATTCATTCGGATATTGCCGCCGTTCGAAAACCCAAATGGTATCTTTTGGGTACCAAAGGGGCCATCATCGGACAATGGAAAGATGTGATCACGTATCATATCGATCCGGTCCTTTATTTTCAACAACATCATATTCCGGCAACGGAAATGATTCCTGATTTGACCCTTTTTCAGCGCCATGCTTCAGGACAAATTGTTGAGCAAAAGTTGGCCATACCCGAACGAAAAGACTACGCATTTCATAGCAATCTTGCCGATCATCTGTTGACCGGTGAACCTTTGGTTGCTTCTTTAAAGGATTCTGTAAAAGTCGTTTCCATTTTAGAAACAGCAGCCCTGAGTGCATCAAAAGGAGGCACCTTGGAGCGATTCGATGAATGTTAGCATAAATTGGGGGATTTTAGGTAACGCCACCATTGCCAGAAAATGCGTGATTCCGGCCATCTTTAGCTCCGCAAACGGACGCGTTCATGCCCTGGCATCTCGACATTTAAAAAAAGCAGTCGCATTGGCAAAAAAATACAACATCACCCAATTGTACGCTGATTATGAATCCGTGATCGATGATAAACAGGTGGACATTGTTTACATTCCCCTGCCCAATCATCTTCATAAGGAATGGACCGTCAAAGCCTTGGAGGCTGGAAAACATGTTTTGTGTGAAAAACCTCTTGCCTGCAATACCACAGAGGCCATTGAAATGACAGACGTTGCATCGAAAAAGGGCCTGCATCTCATGGAAGCGCTCATGTACCGGTTTCATCCACGCAGCCGGGCCATCCACAAAATGGTTTCCCAGGGGAAGATCGGAGCACCCCGGTTGGTTCGAGCTTCGTTTTGTTTCCATATGGAAGAACATATTCTAAAAACAAAAGAGAACGGCCGCCTGAAAAAAGGAGGGGGAGGCGCACTTTTAGATGTGGGATGCTATGGCGCCAGTGTGGCACGTTGGATGATGGGAGAAGATCCTGAAAGGGTTTACGCCACGGCACATTTTAACTCCGAAGGTGTCGATATGCACACCGTCGGTGTATTGCACTTTGGACACGGTGGTCTGGCAACGATTGAAGCCAGCTTTATCAGTTCACTGCAGCAGACATATACCGTTGTGGGTGAAGACGGTTCCATTGAACTTCCACACAACGCCTTTATTCCATGGGAAAAAGATGCAACGTACATTCATCGCGGTAGACATGATGAAATCGGCACCCAAGAAGTTATTCCGGGTGTCGACGAATATCGGCTGATGGTTGAACACTTTTCAGACGCGGTAATTCACGGATCTTCACCTTTGATTCAGATTTACGACAGCATACAAAACATGCGGGTGCTGGATGCATTGGCCGAATCGGCAAGATCCGGACAAATGGTCGTTGTCCCTTAAAACCCAATTTAACCGGAATTCATTTAAAAATATCGATGAATCTGAATAACCAAAAAATAGAGATCAAAACAGAATCATTTGAGCGTTTAGAATCGTTTTTTCTGAGCACAAAATTCGAACTTGACTGGAACTGTTTGTTTGTCCTTCCTCTGTGGCTGAGAACATGGTGGGACATTTTTGGCGAGAATCACCACCCGGAAATTCTGGCGGGATATCATAAAGGGAAATTAATAGGCGTTGCCCCTTTACGTATACAAGAGAAAACAGCACGGTTCATTGGTGGAGAAAATGTATGCGATTATCAGGACATGATCGTGGATTCAAATCATCAGCATGATTTTTTCAAGGCAATTTTTGCTCACCTGAAAGAAAAGGGGATACGGTTTCTTCAATTGGAAACGTTAAGACCCGATTCCGCCTCGCTCACCGAATTGCCGAATCTGGGAAAACAAATGGGGTATGCTGTTATTTGCAATCAAGTGGCGTTTAGCTATGAAATAAAACTTCCCCGCACCTGGAAGTCATACCTTTATATGCTCAACGGAAAACAACGGCATGAAACTCGACGTAAATTGAGACGGATGAATGAAGCCGGTCATGTTCAATTTCGTGCTATTGAACGATTGGATGAAATATCCGAAGCCATGGACATCTTTTTTTCTTTGTTTAAGGCCAGCCGCCCGGACAAATCCGAATTTCTGACAAAACAAATGATGTCCTTTTTTCGTTTGATGGCCCAAAGAATGGCTCAACAGGGATTTTTGAGAATGTTTTTTTTAGACATTGATCGAATACCGGCGGCCGGCGTCATGTGTTTTGATTACAACGATACCATATTTCTTTATAACAACGGATATAACCCTCAATTTAGCCATCTGAGTCCCGGCTTTCTCAGCAAGGTGTATACTATCAGAGAGAGTATTGAACAAGGAAAGCTTCGGTATGATCTGTTAAAGGGTGATGAAGGGTATAAAAAACGTCTGGGAAGCACACCGGTGCCGCTGTATCATTTAAAAATAGACCTTGAAGGGTAGAAAGATTCCATCAAAAATAAAACGAGGGAATGGGAGAAATCGGTTGAAATATCGTCCGAAGGCATTAAAAATTGCCATGCTGAGTATCCATTCAAGTCCCATTGGTGATTTAGGGACCCGGGATACCGGCGGAATGAGTGTTTATGTTCGGGAAACAGCCAAAGAATTGGACAGAAAGGGTCATCATATCGACATCTTTACACAGCACAATCTCGGCAGGCACGATCCGGCCATCCCTTTATACGACAACGTACGGCTCGTCCATTTATCAGGAGGCACACATGAAAATATTTCCAAATCTTCTCTTTATGAAGTTTTGCCGCAGTTATTTAACCAATTAGAATCCTTTCGAATCAAAGAGAATATCACCTACGATATTATCCACAGCCATTATTGGCTCTCAGGGGTTTTAGGACTCAAGCTCCAGGCATTATGGAATACATATCACCTGGTCACGTACCACACCATCGGTGCTGTGAAAAACGTAACCTGTCCAACTGAAAATGCTTCCGAATTACGCCTGACAAACGAAAAAAAACTGGCAAAGCTCTGTGATCAAATTATTCTTCCCACCCGAAAAGAAAAGGAACATTTAATCGCGCATTACAATGCACCTGCGGACAGAATACGGATTGTTCCATGTGGTGTTGACCTTGAGCTTTTTAAGCCAAAGGACAAATTATTCGCTCGACGGCATTTGGGGCTTCTTGCGGATGAACTTATTATTCTGTATGTGGGACGATATACCCCGATTAAAGGAATTGACCGTTTGTTGGAAACTTTTCCATATCTTGCACATCTCCCTCGTCTTCGTCTGGTTATGGTGGGAGGTGACGGTGAACACTCCCCAATGAACAGGCAGTTAAAAGCCAAGGCAAAGGCACTTCATATTGAAAATCGTTTAATATTCGCCGGAAGGGTGGGCCAGGAAATCCTGCCCGAATATTACAGTGCCGCGGATGTTCTTGTGGTACCATCATATTACGAAAGCTTCGGTCTAGTGGCTCTTGAGGCATTGGCTTGCGGAACGCCTGTTGTGACCACTTCAGTCGGCGCAATGGAAGACATTGTAAAAGACGGCGTTACAGGATATGTCGCAGAGGATCCGAAACCACAACATTATGCCCGACTCATTGAATCCGTTTTGTTAGGACAAAAACAAAAAAGTTGGTCACTTTCACATATTCGTGCATCCGTATCCGAATTTACTTGGTCAAGGACCGCTTCTATGTTACTTGAAGCCTATCAGGCCGCAGGGACACGGGACACATCAAAAAACAATTATGAGAATAAAGAGGTCATTCAGTTTTGTTCAACAAATCCGAAATAATGGTGATATCAGCACATCCGGATGACTCAGAATTCGGTGCCGCGGGTTCTGTTGCCAAATGGATTCAAGAAGGCAAGAGAGTTGTCTATGTGGTGTTCACCAGCGGGGACAAAGGCACAAACAATGCGGACATTCCCCCTCAACAGCTTGCAAAAATTCGAGAAAAAGAACAAAAAGATGCTGCTGCCGTATTGGGTGTCTCTGATGTCATTTTCCTTCGATATCCTGACCAGGGGCTCGAAGACACACCGGATTTTCGAAAAGCGATTGTAAGACAAATCCGAACATATAAACCGGATATGATCGTAACATCAGATCCCTACAGGCGTTATATCTGGCACAGAGACCACCGCATCACAGGACAGGTCACGCTGGATGCGGTCTTTCCATATGCCCGGGATCTTCTGGCATATCCAGATTTGGTTGAAGAAGGGCTCATGCCCCATAAAGTGAAAAAAATCCTGTTCTTTGGAGCCGAAGACATCAATTTGAGAGTTGATATCACCGAAACCTTTCATCTAAAACTTAAAGCATTGCGTTGTCACAAAAGCCAGATTATCCAACTTGGCATCCCTGATCTGGAAAAATGGCTTTGGCAGCGATGTCAGAAAATGGCCGAAGGTGCTGATTTCCAGGTGGCTGAAGCTTTCCATCAGGTGGAAGTGGCCTATTGAACCTTATCATCTATCCCATTTCTTAAAATAAACCAGTAACCACTCGCTCTTATGCAGAATAGCTGGTATGGCATTAACGTGACAAATGGATCATTGGGTTAAAATAGGCGATTGACGGGCGCTCATCTTTTGCAGTTGTCGAATAAGAAAATGTGGTAATTGACGAGACAGCCGGGTATTCTTCTAAGAGACCAAGGGTCGCAAATTTTTTTTTGTTACGAGGGGTAACGGACAAATGACTGGCCCACAGCATCATGAATAAAATAATGTCACCGTGTGTCACTGCCACGACATGCTTGTTGGGGAAGGCGCGCCGCATTTTGAAGAAAAATTTTTGAACCCTCAGCAGAATGTCTTCCGGCCTCTCATATTTCGAATCAACACCGCTATACACATCTCCCTTTCTTAAATCAACCACACTTGCCGGCTGACCTTGAAAGGGTGTTAACACTTCTGTAATTAAGCTTGATTGCCTCAACTTGAGATGATGATATTTAAGTATTTCAGCGGCTGTTTGGCGGCAACGAAGCAGGGGGCTGCTTACAATTTCTTCAATGACAAGGCCCTTTAACGCCCGGGCTGTGCAAGCCGCTTCGAGGCACCCTCCTTTGCTGATGGAAAAACCCGGCAGACGGCCATAAAAAATATTGGATGGATTATGCACGCTGGCATGCCGAACCAAAGAAATTCGCGTGGCTGCATGTTGAGAAATAATTCCGGTTTGTATCATCTGGGCGCTTGGAGACCTTTGAAAGATATTGGTTTTATAGCTATTGTCAGAATAACATTCCGTTTCATCCGCCAGATAATTTCGTTGAGATCTGCAAGAACTCGCAAACAAAAGCGCGTAAAAGAGAACATGTCCATGGCTTTTTAGAATATCGTTCAGTAGTTTGATTTTATTCTTTAAATTGAAATATTTCGAAGATGTTTTCTTTAACGCGCTCTAATTTGCTCAGACAGCTTCCCGACCTAAACGAGATCATCCGGCGGCTTACGGTAAATCGTGACCGTTATTCATTCAATCGGAACATATTTTTGGCAACTGCTATAGTTAATAAAACTTATTTATTTGAAATAAAATCTTTGAGCAACAAAAAGGCCTCATCATCAGCATATTGAACCGGCGGATGTTTGCAATAGTAGGCTGAGGGTACCTCCAATACCCCGCCGATATTTCTCTGGATAGCCAGTTTGGATAATCGGATGCAGTCGATGGCGGCACCCGCAGAATTGGGCGAATCTTCAACAGACAACCTTAGTTCGAGGTTCATCGGTATATCGCCGAAAAGTCTTCCTTCCATTCGAATAAAACACACTTTGTTGTCATTGAGCCATGGGACATAGTCACTCGGACCAATATGTATATTGCGGTCTTCAAGCTTTTCTTCCATAACAGCCTGCACGGCCGCTGTTTTGGATTTCTTTTTTTTATCGAGCCGCCTCCTGTTCAACATATTCAAAAAATCGGTGTTACCCCCTGTATTTATTTGATATGTCTTTTCCAACTTGGCACCCCGTTTTTCAAACAGGTTGGTCAATACCCGGTGAACAATCGTTGCGCCGAGTTGGGATTTAATATCATCGCCGATGATTGGAATTCCCCTGGACTTAAACTGTTCGGCCCAAAAAGGATCGCTCGCAATAAAAACAGGTATGTTGTTGATAAACGAAACGCCCGCCTCCAGGGCACATTCGGCATAAAACCTTGATGCCGATTCTGAACCCACAGGCAGATAATTCAAAAGGATCTCCGTTTCAGAATGTTGTAATATTTTGATAACGTCGTTTTTGGTTGGCTCTTTTTGGTCACAAATCAAAAACGTATAGTCAGAATCATAGTGTTTCATGTGTTCCGAAAAACCGTCCAATATTCTTCCCATGGACACCTTAACCCCGGCTTTTGGCATACTATCTACAAATTTTTTAGTGCAGTTGGGCCGTTCAAAAATGGCGTCATGAACGTCTTTACCGACTTTTCTCTGATCAATATCAAATGCTGAAACAACTTTTATATCGTAAGGCATGTAACCATTTATTGACCAATTGAGCACGCCGATGGCGTCACTGTTGTTTTTCCCCCGGTAATAAGTAATTCCTTGCAGGAGTGAACTTGCACAGTTGCCCACACCGATGATACCGATTTTAATGGGATCCATATAATCATCCAATCAAGGGTCGAATAATTTTACCTAAACCGAGCGTTTCAAATTTGTAAAGGGGGTAAGATGCTTTTC
>JAFDCA010000179.1 GCA_019313025.1 Deltaproteobacteria bacterium | reverse complement strand
TATAGCAGTTGCCAAAAATATGTTCCGATTGAATGAATAACGGTCACGATTTACCGTAAGCCGCCGGATGATTTCGTTGAGGTCGGGAAGTTGTCTGAGCAAATGAATTCACCTGTCGATACCTTCCAAGTCGAAAATGTTGATACGGTTTACCTGTTGACAGGAATCTTGGCAGACACCGCACCCACCATATTTTTCATCTCTTTCGGATCTCCGCTGGGATGAAGGACAACCATCAGCATCGACCACTTGCCAAACGGTAATTCGGAAAGGCTTGTTTCATATATTCCATTTCCATAAGAATCCGTTTTAAACATATAAGGTGGATTGCCTGCTCCTATCTCATGTTTTTTAGGTTTCATATTTACGAACCAAACCGTATAAACTTTTTCAGGTTGAAGGCCTTTGGCCTTTATGCTCAAGCCGTGCTCACTAAAACTGGCTGTTCCACTTGCGTTTGGATGCGTCTTGGCAGTCACTAACGCCAGATTCACCCCAGCCCAAGAAAGGGAGCCACAGGTCAACATACCAAAGACCACCGCCAGTATTACTAAGTTTTTCTTATCCATGATTTGTCTCCTTATGTAGGATTATTTTGAAACTCCAATTGAACGAAAATGCACAATGGGTTATTGTTTGTATGTTATGGGTTACTGAAGGATGAACACCTTGCTGTTTTTTTTATGTTTATCAGAAAAAATGATTGATATTCAAAAATCGATAATATCGACCATCAACTGGCAGCGCCTGCTCCAGGTAAGCGCGATATCAGTTGTTTTATAGTCGTCTCAAACATGAAGACCTTACATAAATATCTTCTGTTCGCCAGAACGCTTTTGAGATTAACCATGTCGTGTGAAAGATTTGAAAACAATGGTTTTTAAAGCGACAATCCGCCAATATTCATCATATAAACCGGCCTGACACCATTTCCGGATTAACCGAGGAATCGAAGATGCCCGTTTTTTTCTGGTTTGCGATAATTTCTCTTTTTTTGACGCTTGTTTGTACACTGGAAATTGCCTTGGGAATGCGGCGAATGATTGCCCTTGATGATGTTCCCCCTCTGAAACAGGAAAATGTTCCGAAAGTCTCGGTTATTATCCCGGCATGCAACGAAGCGGCAACCATTGAGCCGGCTTTGAAATCGATACTGGCAATGGATTATGCCGATCTAGAAGTAATCGCTGTCAATGATCGCTCAGTAGACGGAACCGGCGCTGTACTTCAGAAGTTGCAGAAACAATCCCCCGACTTACAGATTTATGACATCTACGAGCTTCCCGAAGGCTGGCTGGGAAAGAATCATGCACTTCAGTATGGTGCCGAACGGGCCCGAGGAGAATACCTACTTTTTACCGATGCCGACATTATCATGGAAACATCTTCCCTTGCCAGAGCCATGCACCATATGCTAGAGAACGGACTTGACCATTTGAGTATGTTTTTCAAAAGCATCGCCCCAGGCGGACTTTTGAATGCGCTTATTCTGGAAGCCGGCGGAGGACTCACGCTGTTGCTCAAACCTTGGAGGGCAAAAGATCCAAACAGTCAGCGATTCATGGGAGTCGGTGCATTTAATCTCGTCAAGTCCGACGTCTACAAAGCAATAGACGGCCACAGAACCATTGCCATGCATCCAATCGACGATGTGATGCTTGGGAAGTTGATTAAACACGGTGGTTTTTCGCAGGATTGCCTTCTTGGTCACAACTTTATACAGGTTGAATGGTACGTTTCTGTGCGTGAGTTTATGAACGGTTTAATGAAAAATACGTTTGCATTTTATAATTACAAAATAACCCATGTATTGTTTGGCGTTTTTGTTGTTGCGATCATTAATATACTGCCGCTTGTGGCGTTCTTTTTTACTTCCGGAATCACCCGTGGCCTTTTCGGAATTGTGATTATGGTCCGTATTTTATCTTTTGCCATTGGATTTTCAAAAACAGGTATCAACCCTCGGTATTCGGTCTGGGCGCTTGTCAGCTCTTTCGTCTACATTTTCATCGTATTAAAAGCGGCCATCAACACAACACTAAACCAAGGAATTGTTTGGCGGGGCACATATTATCCCCTGGATGAATTAAAGGCGAACCTTCAAAAGATCAAGATGTAGAAAAATGAATCTCCCCGAAGCAAACGTTGGTTATTAGACCCCGAAAGAGATTAAACCTCAGAATAACCCACAACAAACTATAAATATACATTGCTGTATGTTATATGTCATAAATAAATTGGATCATATCATTGGAATGTTGAGGATCTAACCAACTCTAATCCTAAAGGAAAATGCTTAAACTTGAGGAGGTATTACGTTATGGAACCTAAAATAGAAAGAGCTGTTTTTCGTGACTTGAGTTACGGCTTGTATATTGTGACATCCAGTAGTGAAGGTCGCTTGAACGGCCAAGTGGTAAACACGGTCATACAAGTCACCTCAGATCCGCCACGGGTTGCGGTCATTATAAACAAAAAGAATCTCACCCACGAACTCATTTTGAAAAGCAAGGTTTTTTCCGCCACGGTACTGGAAGAATCTACTCCCATGACGTTTTTGGGTCCCTTTGGCTTTCGGT
>JAFDCA010000178.1 GCA_019313025.1 Deltaproteobacteria bacterium | reverse complement strand
GCCTGAGATGTGGATACGGGATAGCGGGCCTTTGTCATGAGATAAACACTTGCAGCAGCTGCAAACGCCACAATAAAGGCACCGGCAATGGCATTGACCGATCCCAATTTGCCCAAGGTGTGGGACGCACCAGCACCACTGATGACGGCTCCCAAAATCACAAATATGCTGCACCAAATGGCAGCTGTTCTGAAATGAATCATTTTGCTGCCGACGGCCGTGCCAAAAACATTGGAGGCGTCATTGGCTCCCAGCGACCACCCCGGAAACAAACCGCTGGACATGAAAAATGCAAACATGATTGCCCCTTACAATGAACGTTTGATGACATATATACTTAGTTTGTCAGCCACATCTTCGGCCTGATCTGCAACTGCAGCGATATCTTTAAAAAATGTCCTCGCTGAACGTACCATGGCCTCAACCGCATCAACCACGCATGCAACCAATTCTTTAAAGTCATTGTGCATTTCAGCGGGAATGGTGGGATACTCGATTTCAAACCGCCACATCGCTCCTTTAAAGCAGTCCAGCAAGGCGTCCATATTTTCCAACAGTTCCAAAACGTCACCCCTCGATTCGGTTATCCGGTCGCGCATATCCTGCAGATACGTTTCATCGCCCCTCAGAAGGTAATCTTTTTCCAGTCTTCGGAGTTGAAGCAGCGATTCCTGCATATCCATTCGATTCATTCCAGTTATTTGGGCTTCGGCCTCATGGATCGCCCGGCGCCATTGCCCCAACAATCCCCAATCTCTGAATCCAATTTTTTGGTAGGTTGCTACCAATTCGGTAAAAATATTGCTGTATTCCTTCACCAGCTGTATAAGCCGATCGGCACTATTTTTTTCGTTGACAGGCCGCCATTTAATCAGATGTCCGATTTGTTCCTGAACATTAACTGTAAAGCGTTGATGGGCCTGGAGGTTGTTTGAAATGCTTGCGTTATAGAATTTTTCATTCTGCAAATCGCGAAGAATAAAATTTTTTTCAGCAATCCGCGCATTCAACATTTGAATGATAATGCTGTCCGTCATTGTGTGGATCCGGGCGGCCCGTTCCGTTTTATTCAGAAAATAGGACATTATCAAAAAGGATGGCAAAACAATCAGCAAGATAGACGACCAGCCAATGATCAAAAACTTGATAAATATGTTCTTACGCTGAAACCATTTTTTCATTATTTTCTCACTTTCAAAATAAAAGGAACGGATATTTTCCAGGATCGTCCCGTCATGATTATACCTTCAGGATAATCTGCTATTAGCATAAGGCCGAAGCGGCAGCAAAACAATTAATTCTAAATCAATACCGGGAAGGGAAGCGGTCTCTGCTGTGTGATGTTGGATTCAGCTATGGCAGGATGGAGATAGAAACCTACATACTAATAGGTGCAAAAGCGGAAGCGGTTGGCTAAATATTTGCAGATCAACCGCAAAGGGCAGCAACATTGTGGGCAACTTTTAGAAAATCGACCTTCCCGATTAGATGATGCATAGGCATATCTTCACAATTTTTCAAAGACTGGAATTATAAGTTGTGTGCCCTGGCTCATGTTCGGAGGTTGGACTTCGATCAAAAGGTGATAGTGATTGGTCATCAGGCAAAAGGTATGCACCATGATCGCGCAGCGCTGCACCGCCTGCATCAAATATTCTAAAAATTTTCCCCGGGCGCTTTCGGTTTTGAATAGATCCGATCCGGCGTTTCCGCAATGCATCACATGGTAAAAAGCACCCGGATATTGAATTCTTAATGGCCTTGTTGCCCGAGCAATACCTCTTGGTTTGAAAATAATTTTCAATAATTTGAAAATATCGTCTATAATTGGTATGTGTTAATGAGAAGCGCGTTATTGAATTTGTGATGGGAATGAGCCTTGTGCGTCAATACGAACCAGTCTTGCTGAAAGATGGTCTTTGTTTTATTTCATTAAAAAAAGTAGTTTATATGACCATGTGCCGAATTAAAGACCCGTCACCCTTTTCCAATAGACTTCATCCTATAATTATATTGATGTTCATCTTATCTTTCCATGGTTGTGCTGATTTGAGAGAAATCCTCGTTAAATCACTGCCGCTTCCAGGCCACCTGGAGGAAAAGATCGAACGAAATGACTTTTCTGTTGCAAAAGAAGATGACGTCATTGGTCGCTTGGCGGTCATCAGCCTTGGAAATGGGGATACGCTGCCGGATATTGCGAGACACTTCAGCTTGGGAATCAATACAGTCGGTGCAGCTAATCCGGGGATAGATATATGGGTGCCTGAGGCCGGCGAGCGTATCCTGTTGCCTCTGAGCTTTATCCTGCCAGACACTCCTAAAAAAGGTATCGTGATCAATTTGGCCGCTATGAGGCTATTTTATTTCAAAGGAAAGGGGAACCTATTGACCGTGTCGACCTACCCAGTCGGCATCGGTACCACAGAGCGGCCCACTCCCATGGGAAAAATGTATGTAAGGCGCAAGAAGATCCGGCCGACCTGGTATGTGCCCGCCTCGATTGCTGAAGACCATAGGAAAAAAGGAGATCCTCTGCCGGCTAAAGTACCACCGGGGCCTCTAAACCCATTGGGAGAACACGCTCTCTATTTAAGCAGGTCAAATTATTTGGTCCATGGTACTAATAAACCGGCCAGTATCGGCCTCAGGGCAACCAATGGCTGCATAAGACTCTATCCGGAAGACATAAAGAGACTTTACGATAATATCCCGGTGAAAACACCTGTAAACATTGTTAACCAGCCATATCTCGTAGGCCAACGTGATGGAATTGTTTACATAGAAGCTCATACGCCCTTTGAAGAATCAGGCACCACCGAGTTGAAAAATGCATATTCAAAATTGAGAAAAATTGAAAAGAAGTCAGGACACACGCTTGACTGGAAAAAGGTTAAAGAAATATTAGCCGAGGCCCGCGGGATCCCCGTTCCCATATTCGAAATTAGTCATGGAAGTTCAAGGGATGTTACGGAGCCCATAAAACTCAAGCACCCGGACAAGTTGTATGGCAAACCGGAAATACCGAGACTCGAAACGGACGCTTGGTATGTTCTGGCTGCTATTTTGCGTGACAAGGTTGAAGCTTTGAGGCTTGCTGCAATTATTAACCATCAGGGTCCGCAAATTCCCGCAAGGGTGTTGTCAAGGGGCGATCGCCACCGTGTTATCGCTGGCCCTTTCAATAACCTTAACGAGGCCAAAGACGCGGCAAAACGCTTGAAAATTGATTTGGAATTAGACGCTATTTTGGTTGAAGCATAAAGGAGAGATAGTTGTACGTTAACTTCAAAAGAGGCACATGATTTTTTAAATCAGGTCAATAAGCAAGTTGGATACTTTTTTGTGGAATCACGCGGAATTTTACAGTTTCTATCACGGTAAGGTAAACTGAACAGAAAGGAGGTGACTACATTATGAA
Organism: Deltaproteobacteria bacterium; assembly: GCA_019313025.1. The sequence continues at coordinate 1,888 of JAFDCA010000178.1, read as the reverse complement.
GAAAAGTCTTTTGCTGATCTCAATGATGCTTGCTCTCGCTATTGCTGCAGGGGGTTGCGCAACAAAAGGTGACCTCGAGAAGGCGCAGGCCCGCGAAAAGGTTATTGCCGCGAAAGCTGATCAGGCGGCTCAGGATGCGCAGGCTGCTAAGGCAGCAGCTGATGAGGCCATGTTAAAGGCGAATGAAGCAATGGCCCGCGCCGAGGAAGCTGAAAAGAGGGCCGAGGAAAGAGAGAGAATCGCAGATGAAAAGGCGAGAATCGCAGATGAAAAAGCAAAACAAGCTGAAGCTGCTTTTCAAAAATCAATGAAGAAGTAAATCGAAAGGAAGTGGCAAGGTTTTATAAACCCGCCACTTCCTTACATTTCCATCGTTTAGCATGGTACGTATGGCGGATATAACTGGAAGAGGACTGGTATTGCGATCATTAAGAACATTATTAACAAGAACAAAGACGGATACGGGCAAAAGCCAGAGAGGAATAGGCGAGTATCTTCGCCTTTTCTTTGTTTGTATCATGATAACACCGATTCTTATTTGCGGATGCAGTTACATTGATGAGGGACTTCGGGCCAGATTACTCTACCAGGAGGCAAATGATTTTTTCAACCAAGGGAAATACGAGGCTTCTCTGAGCAAATATGAGCAAATTATTGAGAAACCTCCCGCGGTAGCGGACAGACTTCTTTTCGAGATGGGTATTATTTATGCCCATCCCAGGAATGAACAAAAAAATTATCAGAAATCCTTGGAATGTTTTCAGAAAGTCGTAAGGGATTACCCGGATAGCGAATACAGACAGGACAGCCAGATGATGATATTTCAAATCCATAATGTCATCATCAAGGATAAAATAATTGCTAAGCAGCAAACACAAATTGAGACCTCCCGGCAAAAGGCTAAAAGCAAAGAGAATCAAATCATTACACTGAAAGAAAGGATTGAAACGCTCGAACAAAAGATTTTTGCACTCCGGACGGAACCGGCAGATAAAGTTCTGATAGAAAAAAAAGAGAGACGATTGACGTTGCTCTCAAAGGGCGAGGTGATCAAAGCTTACAAAATATCCCTGGGGGGGAACCCGGTTGGACCAAAAGAAAGGCAGGGCGATAACAAAACCCCGGAGGGAACCTACATCATCGATTCAAGAAACGGGCACAGCGATTATCACCTGTCTCTTCATATTTCCTATCCAAACGAGAAAGACAAAATGCGGGCAAAGGAACTTGGTGTTTCTCCGGGCGGAGATATAATGATCCATGGGATCAAAAATGGTTTCTCGTGGGTTGGTGTTTCTCATGCAGGGGCTGACTGGACGGAAGGGTGTATTGCCGTTACAAACGAAGAAATGGAGGAAATCTACAAGTTTGTTCCAAATGGTACGATTGTTGAGATCAGGCCATAGAAAAAGCGCACAAATTATCGTTCGATAGGAATCGATACCAAAAGCCCTGCATCATCCGGCAGAGGACTGGGCAGGTTTAGTAACATCTCAATAATAATTGAGGCGGATACGAACAGAGCCGTGAACACACCAAAGATCATCACTCCGATCAAAGTTAGAAGTGTTCGGGTCTTTTTTACACCCGTCGCTGCTCTGTGAAGAAGGTCGATCTAGCGTTTGCGAAATCCCAAGTCCGTAGATTCTTTTAGTGATCCTGCGCGGTATGTGTTTGCCTTTTATAAATCAATCGTTTTCACCACTTCTGCAATGTCATAAGAGTATATCTGGAAGGTGTGGATAGATGACTATCAACTAGGTTGGAGTAAACATGGAATCGCGATATATTTCACAATTAGGCTAAATATCCTTTACCTCTCCCACGAGTTTGTCAAACTGCTCCACGTCCACTACCGATGAAGTTGTGAAGTGAATTCCGGTCAATT
>JAFDCA010000177.1 GCA_019313025.1 Deltaproteobacteria bacterium | reverse complement strand
TTCGCCGAAGCCCATGTGAAGCTTCGCCCGGTGGATTTTGCCACGGACGGGGTCTTCGTGTGCGGGCTGGCCCACGCCCCCAAACCCATGGATGAATCGATTACCCAGGCTCAGGCCGCTGCAGCCAGAGCGGTGACCGTTCTGGCCATGAAAAACATCAAGCTGGGTGGAATTATTTCTCAAATTCGATCCGAGCTGTGTTCGGGATGCTTGGGATGTATTAATGTTTGCCCGTTTGGGGCCATTAGTTTTGATGTCCAGGAGTTTGTGGCTGAAGTCAATCCAGCCCTGTGTAAAGGATGCGGTGCCTGTGCGGCGGTATGTCCTTCCGAAGCCCCGGCTCTCATGGGATTTGATAACAATCAAATCTATGCACAAATCAAAGGGGCGTTGAGCATGTAACCGAGTCTTACCAATTTACAGGTTGCACTCTCCCGTTTCACTTCGGTGTCTTCGTGACTGATCATTTCAATGACTTAGCAGCGGGGGCATTCCTGCCCCCTCCGCGTTCTCCAGCAAAAAGCATGCGGGAGCCGCGGTCTCGCCCACTGCTAAATCATTGAAATGACGAAGCCACTCCGCCAATATCGTTACACGGGGAAGTACACCCTGTGGATTGGTATACCGAGTCTAAAACCTTTGCTAAGCATTTACGGGAATCATGGGACAGAAAGCGGAATGGATAATTTTTTTTGAAAAGCGTGTACTGTTTGAGTGGTTTAGGGATCGTTAGAAAGAACAGACGAAGGCCGGAATAGTTCACGAACAGAAGTTGTTTGTTTCAAGACGAACCTATTGTTATTATATGGAAATCTGTTCTTTCTTTACGATCCTTTAACCATGAGTTTACTCGGTTTTAAAAAAAACATTATCCATGGAGCGATTTAACAAATAAAAACACCCCGACCTCTAACCCCCGAGCATTGTTTACGTTACCATTATGGTCATCGATTTTCATACGCACATCTTCCCTAAAGCCATCCGTGACAACAGGGAAACGTATTTCCCTTTAGAACCTGCCTTTAAACTTTTATATGATTCATCAACATCAAAACTCGTCGGGGCAAAAGAAATCGTTGCCGCAATGGACAAGCAAGGTGTCGACAGATCCGTGGTCTTTGGTTTTCCGTGGAAAGATTCGGCGACGTTTAAAATGCAAAATGACTACGTCATGGAGGTGGTCAACCGATATCCTGAACGCCTTGTGGGGTTGTGTTGTTTTGATCCGTTTAACAAAGAGGCTGTTTCCGAGGCGAGACGTTGTTTGGAATGCGGTCTTTCAGGCATCGGGGAAATCGCTTTTTACCAATCCGGCATTGATGATACGACGATCAATACGCTGACGCCCTTTATGGAAATGTGTCTTGACAAAGACTGTCCGTTTTTGGTGCACACCAATGAACCCGTGGGGCATCTGTATCCCGGAAAGACACCCAATACCCTGAAGCAGATATATACATTGGTCACCAGATTTCCGGAAAACAAAATCGTTCTGGCTCATTGGGGAGGGGGGATCTTCTTTTTTAATCTTTTAAAAAAAGAAGTCAAAGAGCGTCTTAAAAACGTTTATTTTGATACCGCTGCGTCCCCGTTTTTGTATGATCCGGCAATATACAAGTATGCCGTTGAAATTGCCGGACTTGATAAAATCCTCTTTGGAAGTGACTTTCCTTTATTAACACCTGAAAGGTATTTTAAAGAGTTTCAAAACGCCGGTCTGACCAGCCTGCAAATTGATGCCATTTCCGGTCGGAATGCCGCAAAACTCCTCAAACTGTAAGTGTCATTAAATTTCTATTGGCTGCACATATGTTCGAAAACCGGGAAAATAAAGATTTGAGTAGAAATAGATTTAAAACCCTCCCAATAATCCTTAGCGCAGTCATACTGCTCAACCTCATCTTTTTTTCTATTGCTTCTTCTCAGGACTTAAATATCGTGCTTAAAAAGAAAGGCGTTCATCCTAAAATAGACGGCACGCTATTAAACTTGGAAAGCGAATATCAAAAGGGTGTAAAGGCCGCACGTATGTTCGCTAAGAAGAGGAACATAAAAATAGAGCATCCGGAATCCGTCGCGGTCTTTTTGATTTCAAAACCTGGGTTATCCATGGATGAGACATCCACTCAGGGCTTTGACGTCAAAATGATTAAACGTGTTGGCAATGTAACGAAGATGACGGTTCCTATCAACATGCTCAGTTCTGTTGCTGATCGTGTGAAGGGCATCTCGTTTGTAAAACTGCACGAGATATTTATTCCGTTAGCTGTGGAAAGCCAGGGTGTAGATTTAATCGGTACTGCCGGCTATCATTCTGAAGGATATACGGGTTCCGGAGTGAAAGTTGCTATCATAGATTCGGGTTTTGCCGGGTTATCTTCCGCCATATCTGTTGGCGAGCTTCCGGCAGATATTAAAATGGTCGATTGCACAGGGACAGACTGCGTGTCAACTGATTTTTCTTCAGAAACAGAACATCACGGAACTGGTGTAGCGGAGATTATCTACGACATGGCTCCGGACGCTCGGCTCTATCTAATAAAAATCTCAGACACCCTCGATTTGAAGGATGCCAAATATTATGAGCGTAGAAATAAGCTGGAAACAAGTCTGACTTCTGTGTCCTATTGCGAGGGAATATTAGATGCCTTGTTGCTTCTGGGGATTGTGGAGTTTTCATGGTGAATAAAAAGCCAAAACAGAAGAAGATTGTCCTAGCTTCGGGGACTTTCGATCTGTTGCATCTCGGACATGTAAAATTCTTGGAGGAGGCAAAAAGAGCTGGAGGAGAAGACTCTGAATTGATAGTTGTAGTTGCAACAGATAAAACAGTCAAGCAAAGGAAAGGAGTGAAACCGATTATGCA
>JAFDCA010000176.1 GCA_019313025.1 Deltaproteobacteria bacterium | reverse complement strand
TTCGCCGAAGCCCATGTGAAGCTTCGCCCGGTGGATTTTGCCACGGACGGGGTCTTCGTGTGCGGGCTGGCCCACGCCCCCAAACCCATGGATGAATCGATTACCCAGGCTCAGGCCGCTGTTTCACGCGCCGTGACACTTTTATCCAAAAAAGCGTTTCTTACCAGTGGAATTGTTGCCGAAACAAATCCGTTTAATTGTAGTTCCTGCGGTGTCTGTGTTTCTGCATGTCCCTATTCAGCACCCAATTTCATTAAAGAGGGGCCTTTTAGCGGAAAGGCGCAGATCAATCAGGTACTTTGCAAAGGTTGTGGTCTCTGTGTGGCATCCTGCCGATCCGGTGCCATCCATCTCAAAGGATTCGATAATGACCAGATCTTCGCGCAGATTTTTGCGTTGGATAAGACGGGGTAGAAAACAGTAAACAGTAAATAGTAAATAGAGAACAGAAAAGCAGGTAGTCGGTGATGGGTAACAGGTGAAGAATTGATGATAAATAAATCTATATCACATAACCACAACCTATGATCTGAATCGGGAGAATTTAGAATGTCAGATTGGGAACCGAAAATCGTCAGTTTTTTATGCAACTGGTGTAGTTATGGCGCCGCAGATCTTGCGGGGGTCAGCCGAATGGAATATCCGCCCCATATTCGGGTGATTCGAATTCCCTGTACCGGTCGAATGAGCTCGAAATTTATTTTGGCCGCTTTCAGACAGGGTGCGGACGGTGTCTGGGTGTCCGGGTGACATCCCGGAGACTGCCATTACCTGGAAGGTAATTACTATGCCCGGAGAAAATTTGCACTGTTTAAAAACCTTATTGAATATATGGGGATTGAGCCCGGCCGCCTTCAGTTTTCGTGGATTTCTTCGGCAGAGTCCACCAAGTTTGTGGAGGTGGTCAATGAAGTCACCGACGTGATCAAGGCACTGGGGCCTCACAACAATTTTGTAAAAAGAGAAGCCAAGGTCGCTTAAGATGTTAATCTATATCGATAAAATAAAAGAAATCTCCCGTAGGCTCTTGAAAGAATCCAAGGTGGACATGGTAATCGGATTCAGAAAAGGCACCCTACCGATGATGAATGAACCCTGTTTTGTGAAGACAGTGGAGGATGTAGACCATCTGGTGTGGGACAGCAATTGCGGTATTAATCTGGCGAACTACCTCTCCAACCGGAAGGAGAAGATCGGTATCGTCGCCCAGGGGTGTGATTCTCGAAACATTGTCACCCATATTATCGAGAATAAAATCACGCGGGATCAGGTGGTGATTATCGGCGTACCCTGCAAAGGGATGATAGACCGTCACAAAATAGAAGCCCTGGCTGAATCGGAAATCAAGGAAGTGGTTGAGACGAATGGCAACATTCATATCACGGGCGACGGTTTCGATAAAATACTGGATAAACAGAAAGTGCTCCAACAAAACTGTTCCATCTGCATTCACCGAAACCCGGTGATTTACGATGAGATGGTTGCTGATGAGGTTAAAGAGCAGACAGATGTGGACCGCTATAAGGATGTTCGTCATATTGAAGGGTTGTCACCTGATGAGAAATGGGATTTTTTCGAAAACCTTCTGTCCATGTGTATCCGTTGTTATGCATGCAGAAACGCCTGCCCGCTTTGCTATTGTCCCACCTGTTTTGTGGACGAATCACGACCCCAATGGGTGGGCAAAAGCCAGGATCCCACAGACATCAGGACGTTTCATTTTTTAAGAGCCTACCATTGTGCCGGTCGATGTACCGATTGCGGGGCATGCGAGCGCGCCTGTCCTGTGGGAATCGAGGTTCGATTGTTTACAAAAAAGCTGGAGAAAGACTGTCTGGAGCTATATGACTGGGAAGCGGGAATGACATTGGAAAAAAGACCGCCCCTGGATACATATAGGCCGGATGACCCGGACGAGTTTATTAGATGACGGGTATTCAATGACCAAAACCTCCCAATGCGAGACATTGTCTGATATTTGTGATTCGATATTTGTAATTTAATAAGTTAATGAACTTCCAACAAAGGCATACATGATGAAGGTCATTAAGATTGACAAGAAAGATTGGGCCGGAGGCCTTGAACGCTTATCGAAGACATATCAATTGTTCGGTCCGCGTGAACAGGATGCGTTTTTTATCTTTAGGGCCCTTAAGGACGGTGAACTTCCGGATTTGGATGTACAAAACACCCGGCTTTCCCCAAGATCCCTTATCTATCCGCAGTCCGAGAAAATGTTTGAATACACCCTGGATGAAAACCAGGAGGATGTTCACATTTTAAAAGAAATTGACAAAGAATATTTACCCCGGACCATCGTCGGCATAAGACCCTGCGATGCCATGGCATTTTTGCTGGTAAAACGAAACTTCGATACACCGGAATATAAGGACCCTTACTGGATTAGATCTTATGAGACCACCACCATTGTGGGGCATGCCTGCAATGCTCCGTGCAGCAGTTGTTTCTGCACCACCGCCGGCTGCGGCCCCTTTCATGAGGAAGGGCTGGACATACTAATAGTGGATGTCGATGATGGTTATTTGGCCAAGGTTCTTACGGAAAAAGGAGAAAGGCTTCTTTCAGCAGCCGGCTGGAAGACGGAACCCGATGGTGCTCTCAGCGATCGGACTGAAACCATGAAGGCGGCGGCAGAGGCAAAAATAACGGCCAGAGTTTCCACGGATCAATTGAAAGATAAAAATACCGAAGATCTTTTTGACGCGTCTTTCTGGGAAGATGTGGCGTTTTCCTGCATCAATTGCGGGACCTGTACCTATGTTTGTCCCACCTGCTGGTGCTTCGATATTCAGGATGAAACCTATGGACTTTCCGGCATACGCATGCGCAACTGGGACAGCTGCATGTATCCCCTCTTCACCCTTCACGGCTCCGGCCACAATCCCAGGGATACAAAAACCCAGAGAGTCCGTCAGCGGTTTATGCATAAACTGAAATATTACGTGGATAAATATGAAAATGGCATTCAATGCGTGGGCTGCGGTCGATGCATTCGTCTCTGCCCGGTGAATATCGATATTCGAAGGGTTTGCGATTTGATGAACAACTCATGATGAGTCTTCTTTTAAAACAAGCCCTAATCCACGAGTTTTTTCAGAGAAAATTTAATTATACTTTAAGCGATAACATTAAAGTTTTGCTGATTTTAGATGAATCAATTGTCAATCCTTAAAGGAGAAACAGACGTGCAAAATCCGTATTTGCCGTATCCGGTCCGGATCGAAGAGATCATTACCGAAACCGAGGACAAAAATCTTAAAACATTCAAGCTGGTGTTTTTAAACCCGGATGATGAGACTAGATTCAATTACCAAGCCGGTCAGTTTGCCGAACTTTCCATCGCCGGAAAAGGAGAAATCCCCATCGGAATCGCTTCCTCTCCAACGGAAAAAGGATTTTTAATGTTTACCGTTAATAAAGTGGGTTTGGTGACAACACACCTTCACAACATGAAACCCGGAGATATTATGGGGGTGCGCGGTCCTTTGGGCAACTGGTACCCATGGGATGTGATGGAAGGAAAGAATGTTGTCATTATCGGCGGCGGTTTTGCCTTTACCACCCTTCGATCGTCCATTATTTACATGCTCGATCCGGCCAACCGTCCAAAATATGGAGAGATCCATGTCATATACGGTGCACGTACGCCCGGAATGCTTCTGTACAGGGACGAACTTTCCGAGTGGGAAAAAAGAGATGATATACACGTGCATATTACGGTGGACGCCACCAATGATCCGAACTGGAAGTATAACGTCGGTTTTGTACCGACCATTACCGATCAGAAAGCCCCTTCCGGGGGCGCAGATACTTATGCCATTGTCTGCGGACCTCCCATCATGATCAAGTTTACCCAACCGGTTTTGGACAAACTCGACTATGCCCATGATCACATCATCATGTCCCTTGAAATGCGCATGAAATGCGGCATCGGAATTTGCGGCCGATGCAACATCGGCAAAGAGTTTGTATGCAAAGACGGACCTGTTTTTACGCTGGATCAGTTAAATAGGATGCCCAAAGAATATTAATCATCCAAAGGTCGTGACTTTTTAAGAGCATGTGTTATGTTTTGGTGTAGAAAGCATTAAAACCCGAGAAAGGCAACATCATGGCCACTGAAGAAGGCATTGTAATAAAAATCGAAACCACCGCAACGGCATGGGTAAGAACCACGAAAACCGACGCATGCAAGGCATGTGCTGCCAGAAGCACCTGTCATAGTGTGGGAGGCGGTAAGGAAATGGAAGTGGAAGCGATTAATCACGCGGGGGCAAGGGTGGGACAAAAGGTGGTGCTGAGTTTTGATACATCTCCGCTATTGAAAGCCACTTTTCTGCTTTACGTGTTTCCGATTATAGCCATGATCATCGGGGCGTTGGTCGGTCAGCATCTGGCGCCTAATTTTAATTTTGACGCATCTATTTTGTCTGCAATTTTTGGGTTTTTCTTTTTCGGGCTTACCATTCTTTTTGTACGGTCAAGAGGGAATAAACTGGCCCAAAAGGATGAATACCGACCCAAAATTATCAGAGTCATCAGCCAATCCTAGCGGGATTCTTTCAATGCCAAAGCGCCCACCGGACAAGTGTTGACACAGGTATCACAGTCCCTGCATTCAAGCGATGACACATCTGCTGCACTATACGTGGTAATGATCGTATCAAACCCTCTTTTAGCAAAGGTTAAAACAGTTTGATCATGTTTTTCTCTGCAAATATGCACGCATTTTCCACACAAAACGCATCGGTTCGGATAGTGGTTTAAAAAAGGATGGGTCTCGTCGATATGTATCTCTTTAAGATAACGATCTAAGCGCGTCTGTTTTAAACTGACTTTTAGGAATTTGGCAATATTCTGAAGAGCGCATTTTTTATTGGCGTGACAATTTTTACAATCCACATCGTGGACCGACAATAGAAGGCGAAGGGCGGTTCGTTGCAGTTGTCTAACAGCAGGGGTGTCGGTACTAACAACCATATCATCCCTGACTTGAACGGTACACGATGTAACCGGGTGTCGAATGCCCTTAATTTCAACAAAGCACATTCTACATGAAGCCGAAGGAATTTTCATGTTTTCCAGGTAGCACAGGTTTGGGATGTAAATGTCGTTGTCCAGGCAGGCCTGAAGCAGCGGTTTACCTTCTTCGATGTCAATTTCTTTATCGTCCACCAGGATTTTCGGCATAGCTTATCGTCCTTTTTCCTTTTTTTCCGGCGGTTTTTCGATATTAGGAACCAAATCCGGGGGAGATACTTTACGAACCGCATCGTATTCCGGCGGACAGGCGACCAAACACTCGCCACACTTTACACAAAGTTCCTGGTCAACCCCTTTCTTTCGGTTGCTGGTGGTAAACACTGCATCAACCGGACAGCAGGTGGCACAGGCATCACAGCCGCGTGCGCAGAGTTCCAAATCGAAATAAAAAGCGGTCAGCGCCCGGCACATCAGCGCGGGGCAACGCTTTTCTTTGACATGAGCCTCATATTCATCCCTGAAATATTTAAGGGAAGTGAGCACGGGATTCGGAGCGGTTTTACCCAGGCCACAAAGTGATCCGGCTTTTATATCCTGACTCAATGTTTCCAATAACTCCAGATCACCTTCCAGTGCCTCACCTTTGGTCAATCGCTCGAGTATCTTGAGCAGATGGTAGGTCCCGATTCTACAAAATGTGCACTTACCGCAAGATTCTTTTTGGGTAAAATCAATGAAATACCGGGCAACTTCCACCATGCAGGTGTCTTCATCCATCACCACCATTCCCCCGGATCCCATCATGGCACCGACTTCTGTGAGAGAATCAAAGTCAATGGGGGTATCCAGAAAATCTTCGTTGAGACATCCGCCGGAAGGCCCGCCGATCTGAACCGCTTTGAATTTTTTGTTGTGTGGGATACCGCCACATATATCAAATATCAGGGTTCGTAACGACACCCCCATGGGAATTTCCACCAAGCCCGCATGAACCACATTCCCCACGATGGAAAAAATTGCGGTTCCGGGGCTGTTCTGTGTACCGATGGCTCTGTACCAGGTTGCGCCACGATTCAGTATGGGGGGGACAGAAGCCAGGGTTTTTACATTGTTGATTACCGTCGGCTTATCCCACAGACCCTTTTGAACCGGATACGGCGGCCGATGACGAGGCATGCCGCGATATCCTTCAACGGATCGAATCAATGCGGTTTCTTCGCCACAAACAAAGGCACCGGATCCTTGAAACACATCGATTTTTAAGTCAAAAGTGCTGCCCAGAATTGCTTTCCCCAAAAGCCCCAATTTTTCTGCCTGCTGTATGGCAGTTGTGACCAGTTTGACAGCCAGGGGATATTCCGATCTGATATATACCAACGCTTTTTGAGCACCGACAGCATAGGCACAGATGGCCATGCCTTCCAACACCTGATGCGGGTTGCTCTCTAATATGGTTCTGTCCATGTAAGCGCCGGGATCTCCTTCATCCGCATTGCAGATCACAATCTTTTCTTGTTCCTTGACACTTTTTGCCAGTTTCCATTTTCTCCCAGTGGGAAATCCGGCACCGCCTCTACCTCTTAAACCAGAGCGTGTGATTTCACGGATGATTTTTTCAGGATCGAGTTTTAAGGCCTTTACAAGGGTTGAATATCCGCCCGCAGCGATGTAGTCATATATATCTTCAGGATCGATGTGCCCGCACTTTTCCATGACGATTCGTTTTTCTTGATTGAACCTGGAAAAGTCAGTTACTGAAGGAATCAGGTCGTTTTCTTCGGTGGCCCCGTAGACGTGTTCGAACCGCGGATCGCCGCCGCCCAAAAAGAGTTTTACGAGCATTTTGGCTTTACCTGAGGTGACCTCATGATAAAATATCGGTGGAAATCCGGAATCAGGGTGATCGATAATAACCACCGGTTCTGCATAGCAATGGCCGAAACATCCGACCGTATGGATTTGGGCCTCAATATTGTTTTCAATAAGGGCTTCTTCAAAGGCTTTTTGGGTTTCCAGGGCACCGGAAGCAATGCCGCAAGTGGCCATGCCGATATGTATTTTGGGAACCGGCGCATCCTGGAACGCAGCCCGGCGTTTTTCGGCCTCCTTACGGATGTTGTTGAATTTCATATCGATGTTTTTATGATTGTCCGGGCTCATTTTTTCTCTTTTCTCTTTCTTCCATCTCTTCTTGTATTTTTATTCTTAAAATAAGCCCTTCGACCTTGCTGGGCGCCATATGCCCGTGTAGGGTTTCATCAATAATGGCCACGGGCGCCAGCGCACAGCAACCGACACAGGCCACCCTTTCTATGCTGAATTTCCTGTCAGGTGTGGTTTGGCCTTCGGGAATTTCAAGTTTGCGTTCAAAATTTTCAAGGATGATATCACCCGCTCTCACGTGGCATGCGGTACCCAGGCAAACTTTAATCGGATACTTGCCCGGTGGATGAAATCGAAACTGGTTATAAAACGTTGCAACTCCGTAGACTTCGGTTTCGAGGATATCGAGATGTTGTGCCACTAATTTTATGGCCCGAGAAGGGAGATAGGAAAGGTTGTTCTGGACCATCTGAAGGATAGGGATTAGATTCCCTCTTTTTTTTCCAAAGGATTTGAGCTTTTCAACAACGTGCTTGAGCGCTTCTTTTTCTTCTTCGGTTAATTCTTGATTCATGGAGCAGTCCTACACTCAGGTCCAATTTTTCGGAAATCCTGTTCAGCATCTTTCATTGATAGGAGATGTTGCCAATTCGACGGAAACATAAGAAAAAAATCAAATTGACTGTTATTATATCGTAAACCATGAATTGTCAAATGCTTCGGGCAGGAAAAGCGGGTCCTTCTGGAGTTGTGAGAAGAAAATGGTTCATTCTATGATTTGAATAATTCCATTGGGTCGATCCTGCGATCCATTATCTGGGAGCATTTCAAGAGCGCCCCACCGCCAAGGGCAATAAAACCACTGATCATAAAAAGTGTAAATGTTCCTAATGTTTCAAAAAGATATCCGTTTATAAAAAATCCGACCATTAACCCAAGCCCATAGGTTACGGCGTTATTCACCGCCTGTCCCAGGGTCTTGGCCTCATTGGGCGTTAACGAATCAATATAGAGAATGCTGGATACATGAAACGTACCGTATGTGACGGCATGTAAAACCTGCAAAAACAGAATGAACATTGAAGAGGTCGCAAAAAAGAGGGCCAGCCATCGGAATACCGCCACCATAAAAGAAAAAAACAGAACATTATCTATGGAAAAGCGTTTAAAAATAATATCAGATTTTATCATCACGATAATTTCTGCAATGGATGCCAATGCCCACGAAATGCCGATAAATGTTTTGCCGTAACCCAGGTTTTCAAGATGGATGGAATAAAAACCATAGTATGTTCCATGGCTTGCCAGCATTAAAAATGAACAGGACAGAAAAACGATGACGCGCCTTTTGAAGAGAACTTTGGCATTTGAAAAAAAAGAGCTTTGTTTTTTAATCTGAATGTCAGGGATTTTGATAGAAATAAGCGCCTGTGTCAGAGAACCCAAGAAGATGAGCATGAGGATTATTTCGATAGAGTAAATATCTATGACTTTACCCAGCAAAAGAACCGTCATAATGAATGCAATGGATCCCCAACCCCTTATCCTTCCATAGCTTTTCTTTTTCGTGCCCAATACGTCCATGGTAAAGGCTTCCAGAAAAGAAATGATCGGAGAGTAAAATATCCCGTAAAAAACGGTGATGAACATCATTTCCCAAAAATCGGTTGTATAGAGATAAAATACCCAAATGGCGGTGCTGATAAAACTGCATAATATGTATATGGGTCTTCTGATGTGAAATCGATCGGCCAGCACTCCCCAAACCAGCGGGAAAAAAACCAGTGCAATAGATCTGATCGCCGATAGAACACCGATTTGGAACCCGCTAAAATTGAGATGGTAGCAATATAAATTGAAATAGGGCAAAAATATGCCCATGACCCCAAAGTATAAAAAATACTGGGAACCGATAATCAGCTTGAAAGAATTTTTGGGAGAATTGGTCATAATTTTGTAATTGGATTGTTTCAATGGATGGCTTCTAATAAAGAAGATTGCAACATCCTAATATTTAACCATTCAAAAATATCATGTTATCGTTTCACAGGACTATCAATATTTCATTTGTGGTTAAAACACAATTTTTATGTTACCAATGATGTCTTTACAACTTTTCTTTACAAACAGTGACTGAAATGTTAAATATTGTCCATTCATAAATAGTCTTTTTGCCCAAATTCTGCGTTAAGTTATAACAATTAGGAGCTTTAAAATGGACTATATCAAAATAAGATTTACCAAAGATTTCGATCAGCTCGGTTCTACCTTTGAAAAAACTGTTGAGGATCTATTCAGAACAATAAATCCGATGTTTACGATTGCAGAGCAAAAATGGAAGCCTCAAATGGATATGTATGAGACCCCTGACGAAATCATTATCATGGGTGAGATTGCCGGGGTTAACAAAGAGGAGCTGGAACTTGAAATCAGCAGTAAGGCAGTAAGGGTTCAAGGAAACCGGACTCAATTTCCCCGAATAGATAACGCCAAATACAGACTGGCAGAAATACAGTACGGTAAATTTGAGCGGATTCTTTATCTCCCTTCGCCCATTGATCCTGAAGTCGTATCAGCATCATACACGAACGGTTTTCTCCAAGTTCGACTCGCAAAACTCAAACTGGATAAAACATTTAAAATTCCAATTTCAGAAGAATAGCTATTGAATAATTGATTTGAAGCAATGTCTGGAAGGCTGAAGTAATTACTCACCTTAATTATTGATATTGATTCATAAATTTCTGATCGGGCTCGACATACATTCGTTGGAGGTTCTTATGACAGAACAGCACAGATCACCTGAAATCAGCGCAGAAAAAATTCCTGAAATTCTGCCAATCCTGCCGTTGTTTGACGCCGCTCTTTTCCCTAAAATGGTTTTGCCCCTTGTGGTTATGCAGCCGGAATCGATTCAACTGGTGGATGAGGCCATGTCCCAGAATCGACTCATAGGACTTGTTGTTGCGAAAAAATCGGTAGAGGAAAATGTGAGCATGCGGGATAACCTGCATACTGTGGGAACCGTTGCTTTGATCCTGAAAATGGCAAAAACAGAAGATAATAAATTGCAATTGCTGGCTCAGGGTTTGGGTAGATTCGAAGTTAAAAAGTATGTACAGGTCAAGCCATACCTCAAGGCCAGTGTCAGACATATTAAAGACATAGAGACAAAGGACAAAGAGATAGAGGCCTTGATGTCCAACATGATCGGCCAATTCTCAATGGTTGCCGAGCTTTCCCCGGGTTTACCTCAGGAAATCGTGGTGATGGCCAAATCGATACAAGAGCCCGGCGTATTGGCTGACATGATTTCTTCCACCATCAATTCTAGTCTTGAGGAAAAGCAGCAGATTTTGGAGGTTTACGATATAAAAAAGCGGTTGAAAGAAGTGACACGTCTTTTAAACTACCAGTTGGAAATATTAGAATTGGGTAGCAAAATCCAATCCCAGGTGAAAGGAGATATGGATAAAAGGCAGCGGGAATATTATCTTCGAGAACAACTCAAAGCAATTAGAGAAGAATTGGGTGAAAAAGATGAGGCTGCTGTTGAAATTGAGGACTACAGAGCAAAAATCGAGGAAAAGAATCTTCCCGAGGAAGCCAGAAAGGAAGCTGAACGGGAGCTGAACCGACTTTCGCGAATGCATCCGTCTTCAGCTGAATATACGGTGGCCTCCACCTATCTGGACTGGTTGACCTCACTCCCCTGGAATGAAAGTACAACAGACAACATGGACATAAAAAAGGCCAGAAAAATTTTAGATCAAGATCACTTCGGACTTGATAAGGCCAAACAGCGAATTATCGAATATCTGGCGGTGCGTAAATTGAAACCGGAGTCAAAAGGACCCATCCTGTGCTTTGTGGGTCCTCCCGGCACCGGAAAAACATCGCTGGGCCGTTCCATCGCCAATGCCTTGGGGCGACAATTTTTCCGGATTTCGCTGGGCGGTGTAAGGGATGAGGCTGAAATCAGAGGACATCGGCGAAACTATATCGGGGCACTTCCCGGCCGCATTATCCAGGGAATCCGGAGATCCGGGTCAAACAATCCGGTGTTTATGCTGGATGAAATCGACAAGGTGGGAAGTGATTTTCGAGGAGATCCGTCGTCTGCTTTGCTCGAAGTTCTTGATCCGGAACAAAATTTTTCCTTTTCGGATCATTATCTTGACGTTCCTTTTGACCTGTCAAAGGTGATGTTTATTACCACCGCCAATATTCTTGATACCATTCCCCCGGCGCTGCGGGACAGAATGGAGGTATTGACGCTTCTCGGATATACCCTCGAAGAAAAAATAAAGATCGCAAATCGTTATCTAATTCCGCGACAACGCGACGCCCACGGGCTAAAAGCCGGTCAAATAAAATTTACAAATGGCGCTATCAAACATATTATTTCCGGATATACGCGTGAGGCTGGTTTGAGAAATCTTGAACGAGAAATCGCAAACATTTGTCGTGGCGTTGCAGCCGGTATCGCAGAGGAAAAAATTAAGTCGGTTATCATAAAAGTT
>JAFDCA010000175.1 GCA_019313025.1 Deltaproteobacteria bacterium | reverse complement strand
CTTCCATATAAACTGTGGTAATACTTTTGATACCGGCAAGTTTGAAAATTTCTGCAAATTTATCAATATATTCCTCAGCACCATCAAATTTGGGACACCCCATCATCACCACCTTTCCTTTTACAAAATCACTTTGCAGTCTAGAGTAAGCCACCGCAACACAATCTGCCAGTACCAAGAGATCCGCACCTTTGAGAAACGGCGCTTTGGGTGGAATGAGCCGAATTTGAACGGGCCAGTGAGAGAGTGCCGATTCACCCCCGATTCTCATTTTAAGTGGAACCTGGGTTTCCGGATGCGATTCGATGGGGACAAAAGTCTGGATCTGGGAGGACGGACATCCGCAGGACATCTTTTGTTTTTCTGCGGCTGTCTCTTTTTCTTTTTCTGCCAAATGCTCCTCCACCGCTTCCTCATCAAAGTCATCGGCCTCACGCTCGATGACACGGAGGGCTCCGGTGGGACATTCTCCCAAACAGGCCCCGAGACCGTCACACAGTTTGTCTGCAATGATCCGTGCTTTGCCGTTCACAATTTCAAGGGCGCCTTCGGCGCAGGATGGGATACACTGTCCACATCCGTCGCACAATTCTTCATCGATTTCGATTATTTTTCGTAATATTTTCATGGTTATTCCTTTTATTTGACCTCGTTTTGCCGATAAAATACATTAATTCAATAATGCCTTTTTTGCTTCTTCGCGGCCACTATCGGTTAAAAAAGACTTGTCAATAATACTTAAGATTCTGTCTGAATCCATGGGATTTTCTTTTTGCTTTTCTTCCAGATTGGTTATGAGATCCGCATCGTAGAGGACCTTGAAATTAGTGGTTTCTTCAGATCGAGGATGATGGTGATGTCCGATGATATCACAAACCTCTTCGATCAACTCTTCTTTTGCCCCCAGCTTGATCATGATGGATCTTGCAATGGGCGGACCTTCTTGTTCCTGGTATTTTGCCGCCGTGCTATTATACTTTTTTTCCGCTTCATGGATGCCGATGTCATGCAGATAGGCTGCTGCCAGTATGACCGCCAGGTTGCCCCTCTCATTTCTGCCGATCCGTTCCGCATGACGAGCCACCCGGGTTGCATGGCCGATCCGCCTGAAATCACTCTTAAAATAGCGCTTCATCTCGATAGCGATCCGGTCTTTTAAAAGATCCTCTTTCTGGGCTAAAAGCTCCGGAGGCAGATCCCCAATGCATTCTGCCGCATACTGACAGTATGACGCACATCCGAAATCCATTTTGGGATTGGCAAACTTGTGTTCACAATTTGGGCACTTACGGGTGGTATCGTCTTTGAAAAACTCCACCGAATGGCCGCATTCCGGACATTTTGCCTCAAATATGGCACCTGGCTTCCAGTACCGGCTGTCCTGTCCCGGGCATTTCATTTTTTTCCTCCTATGATAACTTTTATTGACATAGTTAACAGGATTCACAAGGCATACTCTAATCATCTTGTGAATCCTGTCGAGAAAAAATTATCCTAAAATTGCCTTAAGGTCCTCATCCGGCGTTTTGATCGGCATAATATTGAACTTTTCCACCAGAACATTGAGGATATTCGGTGAAACAAAAGCCGGCAGACTCGGACCCAGGCGAATGTCTTTGATCCCAAGATACAGCAGACTCAAGAGAATCGCACAGGCTTTTTGTTCATACCATGACAGAATCATGGACAACGGAAGATCGTTCACTCCGCATTCAAAAGCGTTTGCCAGAGCCGATGCAATTTGAACAGCGGAGTATGCGTCGTTGCACTGACCGACGTCGAGAAGTCTCGGAATTCCGCCGATATCTCCAAGGTCCTTGTCGAAAAAGCGGAATTTACCGCAGGCAAGGGTCAGGACCACGCAATCTTCAGGGACTTTTTCCACGAATTCAGTGTAGTAATTTCGTCCGGGCTTGGCGCCGTCGCATCCGGCCACCAGGAAAAAATGACGGATTGCCTTGTTCTTCACCGCTTCGATCACCGTGCCCGCAACACCCATGACGGCATTTCTGGCAAATCCTACCATTACCGACTTACCTTGGGTATCTTCCGTAAACCCAGGTAATTCTAAAGCCTTTTCGATGACGGGAGAAAAGTTTTTATCCGCGATATGGGAGATGCCGGGCCAGCCCACCAAACCCGTTGTGAAAATATGATCTTTATATGAATCTCTGGGTTTCTGAATACAGTTCGTGGTCATTAAAATTGCCCCCGGAAACGCATCAAATTCTTTGGCCTGATTCTGCCAAGCCGTACCGTAATGGCCATAAAAATGATCGTATTTTTTCAGCTCCGGATATCCATGACAGGGGAGCATTTCACCGTGAGTATAAACATAAATTCCTTTTCCTTGGGTTTGTTTCAGGATGTCTTCCAGGTCTTTTAAATCATGTCCTGAAACCAGGATGGCCCGGCCTTTTTTAGTGCCCAGGGGAACGGATGTCGGAACCGGATGTCCATAGGCTTCTGTATTTGCGGCATCCAGAATTTCCATGGTTAACAGATTGATTTCACCGCATTTGAAAACAAGCCCAACATAATCGTCCGCACTGAGATCCTTGTTCAAGGTAGCAGCCATGGCTTCATGGATAAAATCAAAAATCCTTTCATCGGTTTTTCCAAGGATTTTTGCATGGTCTGCATAGGCGGCGACTCCCTTGATGCCGTATATCAAAAGCTGCTGTAATGAGAGAATGTCAGGATTAATATCAGGATCGGATTTAACCCCGACCTTTTCCCCCTGGGCCACAAGACCGTCTCGAGTGGCTTCCGGTGTGACGTCCGCGGGCCCATCCGGGAAATCGGTTTTGCCGCCGGCAGCAGCGACCTTTGCCTTGAGTTCATCTCTAAATTTAACGGTTTGATGAATGAGATCGACAAATCGATCGGGATCAAAATCGACATTGGTCAACGTGGAAAAAATAGCCTCGCAAGTAAAATGATCGATGGCCTTATCCCTGATGCCGACGTTCCGACCTTCCAGTGCCACTTGAGACAGCGCCTTTACCGTATAAATCAAAAGATCCTGAAGGGCGGCAACCTCCGGCTGTTTTCCGCACACGCCGATTTTTGTACACCCTTCACCTTTTGCCGTTTGTTCACATTGAAAACAAAACATAATTAGCCTCCTTTTTTTATTTGGTTGAATTATTTTTAGATTAGCGTTTGGATGGTTCCAAAAATGGATCCATCAACTTTTCTTGAGCTTTTGGTTCCCATTGTAAAGGATAAACACACTCAGTGCCTTGACTTAAGTCAAAAAAGAATGATAATTTTTTAAAAAAGAAAAAATCATGAAAAAAATTCTACAGATTATTTCAGATGCCCCCCTTTTCAACGGTTTATCCGAAGAGCGGTTGAACGACGTTAGACAGATTGCGGTGGACAAGTTTTTCGACAAGGGGAAAACGATTTTTTTAGAGGGTGACGACTGTAACGGTTTTTATATTGTTGCTGACGGTAAGGTAAAAATTTATAAAGTTTCCTTTGAAGGCAAAGAACATATTCTTCATATTTATGGACCCGGGAATCCCTTTGGTGAAGTTCCGGTTTTTGCCGGAAAAAAATTTCCTGCCAATGCTCAAACCCTTCTCAAAAGCCACTTGTTGTTTTTTCCGAGAACGGCATTTTTTGATCTGATATCCAGAAATCCTTCTCTTGCGATGAACATGCTGGGCGTGCTTTCCATGCGCTTACGCCAGTTTACCGTTCAGATCGAAAATCTTTCCTTAAAGGAAGTTCCAGGACGACTTGCTGCATACCTGGTATATTTGAGCCAGGAGCAGGGCCGAACCGATGTTGTCACGTTAAATATTTCTAAGGGTCAACTGGCGAGCCTTCTGGGCACCATTCCTGAAACCCTGTCGCGGATTCTGACAAAAATGAGTCAGCAACATTTGATCGATACCAGGGGCCGGGATATCGTTTTAAAAGACCTTGGCGGATTGGAAGATCTGGCGGAGCACGGAAAACTGTCGTAACCGGGGTTATAACCCGCAACTATTTCGCAACAATCAATTTAAATTCAAATTTTTATGCCGACTCCTGTTTTTCGAGCACTTCGTTGACCCATCCCATGGCGGCGATCATGTTTGGAAATCCTGTGGTTGTTAAAGACAATATAACCGCATGGATTATTTCTTCGGGGGTCGCTCCGGCCCCTAAAGCCTTTCGGACGGAAGACATGACCCCACCTCTGGAATTGGCCCCGATGGCAATACCCAGCTTTACGAGGTCCTGGCATTTTTCGTCCAAGGGGCCCTCTTTACGGCATGACTTGCCCAATTGTTGATAAGACTCAAAAACGTTCGGAAACTTCTCTATAAAGTCTTCATATGTCTTTGGTAAATACATAAAACCTCCTTATCGTAAATATTTTCATTAAAGGGGTTATGGTTCTAAAAAGAATCTCCACTTGCAAAACATATTTTCAGGATGCGGGTCCGGAGGTGCAAAAAGGCACTCTACCCTTATCCGGTCGTCAATAACCCGGGCAAAACTGCTAAATTCTTTGCGATGCATTTCTTTACAAACATATTCACCCAAACCTCTCTGGAGTCTGGCTTCCTGAGTTGGGCAGGAGGGAACGGAAATCGTCACTTCATCGTTGGATTCATGAATCTGGTATCCCACAAGAATGCACCAAGGGAAAAGTTTTTGGGCCTTGACAAATCCTTTAAGCCCCTTTTCCCGAATCTGAAATCGTTCCACAAGGTTTTTGGCCGCCATAGCCGATACACGGTCCCACACCCTTTCGTTGATATGTTCGGCGGTCTGTTGATCAAATTGTTCCGATAAATAGATAAACCAGAAGGCATCAACGACACGGTAATGCCAAAGAAGAAATTTTAGATATTTTTTCAGTTCCGATGCCTTCATGGTCTCAAATATTTCCATATCCATGTTGTCTCTCCTTGTTTCCTCTCCAGCAATTTGTTATTTGGCTGACCAGATATTTTCGTCCATATCATCTTTTAAAGTTAATTTCGGACGGCCTTCTTCATCAAATGTAATCGAAACACTGCCGTTGTTTCCAACCAGTTTCAGGATCGGTCCGGTGTTCAATATATCAAAGGTCGCACAAGGGATGTCTTGCTCATCAAAAAAACTCATCAGTGCGGTATCGGCCGTTGTTGAAATAGCGACACGTTGTTTCCCGTGGCGGTCGATAACACTGAAATTTTGAACGATCACGTCTTTTGCATTCACTTTGGCGGAACGTGTTTCATATTCGAGATTTTTTAAACGGGCAATTATAATTCCTGCGGCAATAAAAATTGCCAACGGTAATACCATTGTACGGCCTTCAACGCCCAGTTTTTCATAATAACCACCCAACAAAACAATCAAAAGAATCAGTGCAAACGTCATCTTCCAATCTTTTTTTATTGTCATTTGTCATCCTCCACGAATGATTTTTCGTTGAATACGCTGGAAATGTTCATCGAGCGTGTTCATCTAGGGTCTCTTTCTGGGAAGCGTGAAATAGAAGGTACTCGATACACCGCTGATGCTTTCCGCCCAGATCTGGCCGCCGTGAGCCTCTAAAATGGCCTTACAGATGGCCAGTCCCAGACCTGTTCCTTCGGTTTTGCCGTCTCTACCGGACGG
>JAFDCA010000174.1 GCA_019313025.1 Deltaproteobacteria bacterium | reverse complement strand
ACACCCCCGCCACCCAAAAGAGATGAGTTGGCTGCATTGACAATGGCATCCACCGCGAGTTTGGTGATATCCCCCTGCCTGACTTCTAATTTATCAAGGATTTCTTTTTCCATGGCAACCCCCTGACCCGGTCAAGCCGGAAAAATGAACTAAAATTTTCTGAGTAACCTGCGCTGCTGGAAAAAAATATTATAGCACAAGATGCACAAAATTCATTTGTAAGAAATTATAGGTCATAAAGCGTCTCATCCCTTTGGGGCGCCGGTCTTCTCTTTGCGGCTAGCCCCCCTTTTTTTTCGGGCAACAGGAATGGCTCTTCACCTTCCAAAAGATCTCCCATTTCGGCTTCGATCGCATCGGGGTCCTCACCGGCTTCCATTCGTTTCAAAGCCTCCTGCATACCGGTGCCAAGCTCAAGCCCGGTCATGTCCGTAAGTTTGCGCATCAGATTGGCGGCCTGACGGGGATCATCTTCGTTGATATTTTCGGCTTCACCGGCCAGCATTTGCATGGCTTTTTCCATTTTGCCCTCGTCAAAGGGCAGATCATCCATATCACCCTCTTCTTTGGCTTTACCGGTAAACGAAAAAGCCGACATTTGCCTTGATAGTTTCTTGGTTTTACATTTAGGGCACTTGGGCTTTTTGGTCGTATTAATCGTCTTTGAGAAAAAGTTGAAAATCGTATTGCAATCCTCACAGTAGAATTCATAAATCGGCATATGGTCTCCTTCCCGTCAGCATTGTCGGTTCCAAATCCATAAGGTTTTGAAAGAATATTAAATTCAGATAAAATCTTTGTCAACCTAATTAAAAACATCCTAATTCGAAAGTCCAATGACCTAAACATTTTAGTGAGTTATCTATTGTTTGATGGCCGTTTTGTTTGTTTTGGATTTTGAATTTCGTTCATTGAGATTTGATTGATATTTGGTTTTTGATGCTTGGAATTTCCATGATTTTATTAATGATTTAAGCATGGCAAATCCAAATGGATATTTTCTTGTATGACGTGACCTGGGCCGACCACTCACTAATGTTGACTTGTCGAGCGGCATCTGCTATGCCACCTGGAATTGTAATTACAGGGCTCCTGACCTCGGTGGTTCTGAATTTTGCTGAAAGGACACTTATATTATGGAAAGAACACTTTCGATTATTAAACCAGATGGCGTTCAGCGCGGTCTTATTGGTGAAGTTGTCAAACTGCTTGAACAGAACGATTTGAATATCGTGGCCATGAAAATGCTGCATATGACCAAGGCCCAGGCCGAAGGCTTTTATGCCGTACACCGTGAAAGGCCTTTCTTTGAGAGCCTGACCGACTTTATGAGTTCCGGTCCCGCAGTCGTCATGGTCTTGGAAGGGGAAAACGTCATTGCCCGATATCGGGATCTGATGGGCGCCACCAATTATAAAGAAGCTGCCGATGGTACGATTCGACGGAAGTTTGCAACCGACATCGAAAAAAATGTGGTTCACGGTTCCGATGCACCGGAAACTGCATCCTTTGAAATATCATACTTTTTCAATCGCTTTGAAATTATTCGTTGATGCCCGACAAAATCAACCTCAAAAACATATCCATTGTTCTTCACCGTACGCGGTTTTCTGAGAATATCGGGGCTGCCGCCCGGGCCATACGCAACATGGGCATCGGACAGCTGGTTGTGGTCGATCCCCAAAATTGTGACCTGACGAAAATCTGCCGTATGGCAACTCACGCGGCGTCGGATGTGGTTGAGCAGATGGCGGTCTGCGATACTTTGGATGAGGCCCTGGCTGATTTTAATTTCGTGGTCGGTACCACCGCCCGGTTGGGTGGTCAGCGCAAGGTTGTCAGTTCACCGTCGAAACTGGGTCAAAAGCTTAAATCCTTATCGCAAGACAATCAAATCGCCATCCTTTTCGGACCTGAAGACCGCGGGCTTACCAACGTGGACATCCGTTTTTGCGATATTCTGGTCAACATACCCACGGCCGAATTTTCTTCGCTCAATCTGGCCCAAGCGGTCATGATCATGTGTTATGAGCTGTTTAGCTTCAGTTGCGGCAAGCCCGGGGAGTTCGCGCCACGTCTGGCCAACCGCTATGAGCTCGAGGCGATGTACGAGCAGCTAAAAGACGTACTGATTCGTATCAGCTTTATCAATCCGGATAATCCGGACTATTTTATGAACAACCTGCGCCATTTTTTTTCCCGCATGCAGCTCAGGGCAAAGGAGGTGAGAATCGTCCGCGGCATTTGCCGCCAGATTATCTGGTATGGCAAGAAGTGCTACCAGGATGGACTGAAAGAAAAGAAGACAAAGTTTAAACTTTAGTTAGTAGAGAGGAACCTATTGCAGAAAAATTTAAAATTTCGAACGTCGAATATTGAAGGCGCTGCGCTCCGCAATTTAGATTCATTTGTTTTCAAATATCCGATGTCAAACCTTGAATGACTCGTTCTGTTTCTTTTCATCTTTTCTATTCAACATTCGATGCTGGACGTTCGATGTTCGATGTTCATTTTTTAGTAAACACCTTTTATGTAACTGCGCCAAAACGGCGCGGTT
>JAFDCA010000173.1 GCA_019313025.1 Deltaproteobacteria bacterium | reverse complement strand
ATCGCCGGAACAACATATCCCATAGACAGGGAGTACACGGCACAACTTCTCGACTTTCCCAAAGTATCGGCGAACAGTATCGATGCAGTTTCAGATAGAGATTTTATCGTGGAATTTCTATCCGCTGCAAGTATCTGCATGGTTCATTTAAGTCGCATGTCAGAAGAGCTTATTTTATGGTCTTCAGCCGAATTTGGTTTTGTTGAGCTTCCGGATTCCTTTGCCACCGGCAGCAGCATTATGCCTCAAAAGAAAAACCCGGATGTGCCTGAACTGGTTCGTGGAAAGACAGGGCGTGTTTTCGGCGATTTGATTTCCCTTTTGACGATGATGAAGTCATTGCCATTGTCTTATAATCGTGACATGCAGGAAGATAAAACCGCATTGTTCCAAACCGTAGACATATTAAAAAAATGCATTGAGATTTATATTAAAATGCTTCCAAAATTGAAGGTAAATCGAGAGACTATGGAGCGGGCGACATCCAAGGGGTTTTTAAATGCAACGGATATGGCGGATTATCTTGTCGTCAAAGGCATGCCCTTTCGACAGGCGCATGGCTGTGTCGGAGAGGCGGTAGCATACGCTTTGCGCAATAATAAGGAGCTTCATGAACTCACTCTCAAAGAGTTAAAATCCTTTTCATCTCATATTAAAAAAGATGTTTTTAAAATTTTAACCACTGACCAAATGATCAACCGGAGAAAAACCATTGGAGGGACGGCTTCTGAATGTGTAAAGGCTGCAATAAAGGAGGCTGAAAAAGAATTAAAGATAAAAATGGATTAAGGGATGAGCAAATTTTTTAAAAAGGGCGTTGTTTTCATATGTTTTGTTGCGATGTTGCTGGCACCTTTAATTTCAGCCTGTGGTAAAAAAGGGCCACCCAAACCGCCCACGGAAAAATCAGGGGAACAAACACAAAACACCAAATAAAGCTTGATGAAACATCCTGCTTTTTGGGTAATTATAGCTATTGCCAGAATAACATTCCGTTTCATGCGCCGGATAATTTGTTGAGATCTGCAAGAACTCGCAAACAAAAGCGCGTAAAAGAGAACATGGCCATGGCGTTTCAGAATATCGTTCAGTAGTTTGATTTTATTTTTTAATTTGAAATACTTCGAAGATGTTCTCTTTAACGCGCTCTAATTTGCTCAGACAGTTTCCCGACCTCAACGAAATCATCCGGCGGCTTACGGTAAATCGTGACCGTTATTCATTCAATCGGAACATATTTTTGGCAACTGCTATAAATTGAAACACTAAGACCAAATTTTTAACATAGAAAGAGGAAATAGCAAAGAGAATAATGGTTATCTATTTTCTAAAATGACCATTCAACAAAAAAATCCCTTACGGGGAAGGCCCAAGCCTGGTCCTCTATGCTATTATTTTACTTAGGAAAAATACTTTATGCATCATTTTAAATACCGCGACAATGAATTGTATTGTGAGGATGTTCCGGTCCGGAGAATCGCCCAAGATATCGGAACACCCTTTTATCTATATAGCCATGCAACATTAAAACGCCATTATTTAATATTTTATGAGGCGTTTGAGGGCCTTGACAGACTCGTATGTTACTCTGCAAAGGCCAATACAAATCTGGCTGTTTTAAAGCTGTTTGAAAGCCTTGGCAGTGGGCTGGATATTGTCTCGGGCGGAGAACTTTATCGCGGATTGAAAGCAGGTTTTTCTCCGGATAAAATCGTTTATTCCGGTGTGGGTAAGCGCGTCGACGAGATTGATTATGCGCTTGAAGCTGGCATTTTAATGTTCAATGTAGAATCTTTCGAAGAACTCAGACTCATTAATGATAGGGCAGGTGCTTTAGAAACCAGAGCCCCTGTGGCGATTCGGGTGAACCCTGACGTTGATCCAAAAACACATCCTTATATTTCAACCGGTCTTAAAAAAAGCAAATTCGGCATTGATAAAGAGACAGCCATCGAGGGGTACAATGTTGCAAGACAATTAGAGAACATTGATGTTGTGGGGATCGATTGCCATATTGGATCGCAGATTACCGATGCCAAACCTTTTGTCGAAGCTCTGGAAAGCTTAAAGGATTTGATTGATGAACTCAGAAAAATTGGGATCGAAATCCAATTCCTGGATATGGGGGGAGGGCTTGGTATAACCTATAACGATGAATCGCCTCCCCATCCCCGTGAATATGCTAAAGAAATCGTGGCGTCCCTTAAAGGCTCTCGGCTTAAACTTATTCTGGAGCCCGGAAGGGTAATCGTCGGTAATGCTGGAATACTGGTAACAGAGGTTTTGTTCAGAAAGTCGGGCAAGGTCAAGCAGTTTATTATTACTGATGCGGGAATGAACGACCTGATGCGCCCCACACTTTACAATGCGTTTCATGCCATTCAACCGGTCGTAGCGACCGAAGGTCAACTGATAACGGCGGATGTCGTGGGGCCCATTTGCGAGACCGGAGATTTTCTGGCAATGGACCGCAACATTCCTGATGTGATAAAGGGTGATCTTCTCGCTGTGATGAGTGCGGGCGCTTATGGCTTTACGATGTCTTCCAATTACTGCTCCAGGCTTAGGGTGGCTGAAGTTGTGGTCAAAGATGACGAATTTTTTGTTGTCAGGGATCGTGAGAGTTATCAGGATCTGGTGAAGGGTGAATTAATCCCGCCGTTTCTTGATGATTGAGTAATGGACAATTTTTTCTGATGATGGATAAGCCAATTGGATATTCGACATGAAAAACTCTCGGGCATGATTTGTACTTTTTAATGATTCTAAATTTGGTGAGATGAAAAAAATTGATTTTTTTAAAATGAGCGGAAGTGGCAACGATTTCATTATCATTGACAATCGAAATCGCGTGGTTGATGAAAACGGGCTGTCGAATTTTATCGCCAAAGTGTGCCGCAGAAAGATGTCTGTTGGTGCGGATGGTATGATACTCATAGAAAATACGCACAGTGCAGATTTCAAATGGCGATTTTTTAACTCTGACGGCAGTGTTGCAGAGATGTGTGGAAACGGTGCCCGGTGTGTCGCACGCTTTGCATATTTAAATGATATTGCAGGCTCAAATATGTCTTTTGAGACATTGGCGGGCATTGTTAAAGCAGAGGTTATCGGTGAGCGCGTTAAAGTTAAAATGACAGATCCGTTAGACCTAAAGACGGATGATACCATTGAACTTAGAAACGGTTTGATTTCCATTTCCAGTATCAACACGGGTGTTCCACATGTCGTGATGGTTAAGGACGGCATCGACGATGTCGATATTGTTGAGATAGGAAGAGAGATTCGTTACCACAGCCGGTTTTCGCCTGCCGGCACCAATGTTAATTTCGTTAGCCGTATCAAAGACAATACCATTACCATACGAACATATGAGCGCGGCGTTGAAGATGAAACCTTGGCCTGTGGTACAGGCGCTGCTGCTAGTGCCGTTGTTATGGCGCATAAAATGAAGATGGACTCACCGATCTCTGTTCTGACGCGCAGCGGGGGATATCTGAATATTTTTTTCACAGAAAAAGAAGGTCAGTATTACGACATTTATCTCGAGGGGGATGCCCGCATTATCTACAGGGCCCAACTCTGGGAAGATGCCTGGAAAGACGGCGGTTAATTTAACATTGACATCGCGGTTGTCTGTTTTCTAATCATTTTTTCCTGTTTTTTAACAAGACCTTTCAACAAAGCACATCCCCTCCGGGGAAAACCAAATCCTGCTTATCTGCCAGGATCTTTTCTGAATAATGATTCATACTGCATACATAGGGGCTGGTTCCAACATCGGAAACAAGCTTTTAAACTGTAAAAACGGAATTAGCGCTCTATCAAGAAGTCAACATGCACAGATAAAAGAATGGTCACAATTTTACAAAACCGAGCCGGTGGATTATGAAGATCAGGATTGGTTTATAAACGTCGTTGTAAAGATCGAAACCAGCCTTGACCCTTTTCAGTTGTTAAAAAAAATTAAATCCATCGAACATGATGCCGGACGCAGTGCCAATCCTGTGAGATTCGGGCCAAGGGTTCTCGATCTGGATATACTTTTGTTTGATGATGTTGTGACAAACTCATCGGGACTGATTATTCCTCATCCCAGAATGCACAAAAGGCGTTTTGTGTTACAACCGATCTGTGATATAGACCCTAAAATTGTACATCCTGTTTTAAAAAAAGAAATGCAAGATCTTCTGGCACTTATAGATGATAATGAGCAAAGGATTATCGAATATCAATGAGACTTTTGGTCTTAATAGGACTTTTGTACCTGTGTTATAGGTTTCTGAAATCCTGGGTGCATAAAGAGAAACTGGCGCAAAAAGCAACATATGAAAAAAAAGCAGGCGAGATCGATGATGTCATGGTCAAAGATCCTTATTGTGAGATATATTTCGCTAAAAGAGATGGCGTGCATTTAAATTTTCAAGGAAAAGAGTTATATTTCTGCAGTATAGAATGTAAAGATAAGTTTTTGGAAAAGCAGACAACGGTTTAATAAGAAGTGCCTAAAGTTTGAAGTGATCTAAAGTGCCTATTTATCCCGTATTCATCGGGGAAATTGTGGTTGCGCTATCGCGCTGTCATTAATGTATCAATTTGGTCAACATCCTTTAAACTTTAGCTCACTTTAGCTCATTTTGGTTCATTTTAGACACTTTTTAAAAGGAGGGATCGTGGATGAAATTTTTCATAGACACTGCGAACATCAATGAAATTAAAGAAGCAAACGACATGGGGATGGTTGACGGCGTGACCACCAACCCCAGCTTGATTGCAAAAGAGGGTCGAGATTTCGAAGAGATCATAACAGAAATTTGTGAAATAGTAGATGGCCCCATCAGTGCCGAGGTGGTTAGCACCGACACCGAAGGCATGCTTGAAGAGGCCCGCAAGCTATCAAAAATTCACGACAATATTGTTGTAAAAATTCCCATGTTGGTGGATGGTTTAAAGGCAACACGAAAACTTTCAGAAGAAGGGATTAAAACAAATGTTACACTGGTCTTTTCGCCGCTTCAGGCACTGATGGCTGCAAAAGCCGGGGCGACGTATGTTAGCCCATTTATTGGCCGCTTAGATGACGTATCCCAGGAAGGTCTTCTGCTGGTTGAACAGATTGTTGAAATTTACAGCAACTACGCCTTTGATACTGAAATCATCGTTGCAAGCATTCGCAATCCCCTTCATGTTCTTGAATCTGCCTTGATGGGTGCCGATATTGCCACGATTCCATTTAATGTTCTCAGCAAATTAGCGGCTCACCCCTTGACCGACAAAGGTCTCAAGGCGTTTTTGGATGATTGGAATAGGGCGAAACAATAAGAATCATCTCCTAAAGAATGGGTCGATTGACAAGGGGCCAGGATTCAAGGGGTCGAGTGAAAAAGATCGAGCTTAGCCATGCCATAATTTTAGATCATTTTTAACGTTTCCGGTTTATCCGGGTGAAGAATAGAATCGAGAAAAATGTTTTCGAGGGGGAAAATTAAAAACATATTTAGTAATCCCAATATGTTGACGCTATTCCGGGTCGCGGCAACCCCAATTATTGTGATTCTCCTTTTATTCCCGAACAGAACCAATGCCTTTATTGCAGCAATGATTTTCAGCGCGGCTGCTATCACAGATTTTTTGGACGGCTTTTTGGCAAGACAAAAAGGGCTTGTGTCTAATTTCGGAAAGGTTATGGACCCCATTGCCGATAAAGTTTTGGTTTCAACTTCTTTTATTATGCTGACCGCTTTGGGGTGGATTCCTGCCTGGATCGTATGTGTCATTATCGGAAGGGAAATTGCCGTGACCGGTTTGAGGAATATTATCGCGGAAAAGGGTAAAGATTTATCGGCGTCCAGCCTCGGGAAATATAAAACCGGATTTCAGATTGCTGCCATCATTCCACTGATGATACACTTTTCCTATCTTACCATTGATTTTCATGCAATAGGAACCCTATTTTTGTGGATTGCGTTGATGTTAACGGTCTGGTCGGGTGCGGCTTATTTTATCCGATATAGAAATCTTCTCCAGGTATGAATTTTTCGAAACTATTATCGTAGGCAGTTGTTTGCCTGTTAGGAAATTGGCGGGCTAAGTTATTGAAAATACCAATGACAAAGACACAGAAGTGAAAGGGAAATGACTGATCTATAGAACACTTATAAATTTTCTATTGACAAAACCGTAAAATATATTTATGAAAATCTAACTATTGAGCGGGAATAACTCAGTGGTAGAGTGCGACCTTGCCAAGGTCGAAGTCGCGGGTTCAAATCCCGTTTCCCGCTCCATTTTTTTTTGGCGGCATAGCCAAGTGGTAAGGCAGCGGTCT
>JAFDCA010000172.1 GCA_019313025.1 Deltaproteobacteria bacterium | reverse complement strand
GACGTTGCAGTTGATCCGCCGTGGACGAGTTTTGAAGTCATTAAGAATTTGAAGCACTTTGCCAATTTCAAAACCAAACTTTTTGGAGCGCACAACTTGCTCAATGCACTGGCGGTCATTGCCATAGCCGACCAGCTAGATATCCCGGTTCGGGTTATGGCAGCGGCCCTGGAATCCTTCGAGGGAATCAAGCGGCGTCAGGAAATCAGGGGAAAAAAAAGGCAGATTACGGTTATGGATGATTTTGCCCATCATCCGACTGCCGTGCGGGAGACGATTAAGGCGGTAAAGTCGGTTTCCGTCGGGGGCCGCCTGATTGCTGTTTTTGAACCCAGAACCGCCACCAGCATGCGCAGTCATTTTCAAAATGAGTATGCGCATTCATTTGACGGGGCCGATCTGATCTGCATCCGCAAACCCCCGCCGGTCAGAAAAATTCCCGCCGGGGAGCTGTTTTCATCAGAGCAGCTGGTCACCGATTTAAAAGGGCGCGGAAAAGATGCCCACTTCTTCCCGGATACGGACGCCATCATCGATTTTCTGTTGCGTATTGCAAAACCGGGCGATCTATTTCTGATCATGTCCAACGGGGGATTTGACAATATTCATGAAAGATTATTGAAATCATTATGAATTTTTTTACTTGTCTCTTTCGGGTGCGTCTGGGGTGCGTTTGGGAGCACTTGGTCAAGCTCATCAACTTGCGATTTGAAGTGTCCTGGAATCCAAGGGGCATACGCGTCATAGGTCATTTTGATGCTGGAATGTCCAAGTTGATAGCTCACATCGCCAACGTTCTGCCCTCTCATCAATCGAATTGTGGCATCGGTGTGTCTCAGATCATGAATCCTGATTCGTCTTAATTTGGCCTTATCTAAACAGCGATTTAGAGCATTCTCCAATGAAACCCGGCCAAAGAATTTGCCTTTCTTATTCGCAAAAACCCATTCCGGCACCGGCCGACCAGCGACCATGGCATCTAATTCCTGCTTTATCTTCAAATTTTGCAGCGTTTCAGCCAGATGTGGAGTCATGTCGACACGCCTTCGCTCCGCTTGATTTCATTCAGTCGGTGTTTTTTGAATATCGGGTAAACGTGCTTATTTAAATTATAATTATAGGAATCCCGGATTGATTCTTCCCAGTCATGGGCAGATTAAGCCACAATTCAGCATATTCTTTGAAAGTAGGGCGGGGTTCTTCTATTTTTTCAATATTCAGCTCCCCGAGTACCAATTTTGCCTTAATTTTTTCTGCCACCTCATTGGCGAGCTTTTTGTCTGAGCCAATCTTTTTCGATTTCCGTTTTGCAATTGGTGGTTTTACCAACCTTTTTTGAAATCGTTCAAATTTCGGCCTCTCAGGCATTCGCTTAAAACAAAAATTGGTTTGACATCTAAGTCTCGGTTCTGATACTGAAAAATCGATTGCTCACATTTAAGCCAACGGTAAACCCTGTGGAGATTGCCATGGTTGAATTATAAAACCCCATTTCTTGTATAGATTTGGGGTTTTTGTGTTTAGGATATCCCGATGAAACCTGCAAATTGTCCTGATTGCAGAGAAAGGTTATTAGCATTGTACTATTTGGTGAATAATGGGGAGGATGAGATTTATATGAATCGATTTCAAAAAACTATCAAATCAATTTTCCTTAATTTTACTTTAGTTTTAGCTTTTGAAATCGTTTTTATCGTTACGATACCATCCAAAACATTTTGCTATTATGACAGGTTTGATTCTGAATTTATTGATTTGGCCAAATGGCAGAAGAACGATCACAGTGTCAGGGAGATCAAAAATGGGAAATTGCGATTAAATGAATATGGAACGACATGGCGATCTTCAACTTATTTACACTTGACGACTCAAGTAACAGGGTACCTCGAAGCGAAAATAACCATACAAAGTGGCAGCTTGGTTTTAGGCGATGGGAATGCTTTTGCACGAATTGGAGCGTATTTTTACAATAGCGAGCGAGGCCCAGGTAGTTATAACGAATACGAGGGCAATGTGTGGGGCGATGTAATGATAGTCTTAGAGAACGACAATTCTCTTACGGCCAAAGCAACTCTGTGGAAATCAACTGCGCCTGATCAGTCAGCAGGGCCGGTAATTCTTAATCAAGAGTTTGCTAAAAGCATCGAGTTTGATACCGAATACACGGTTTCAATGGAACTGAGCGGATCGCAACTTATTTTTCGCTGCGATGATGAGGAAATTGTTTATCAGATACAGACTCCGGTATATGCGCCGTACGACCCCTATCATCATCTTTGTACACGAATTTATCCGGAGGCAGGAAGCTCTATTTCAGTAAAAGCATTATTTGATGATGTCTCTGTGGCCAAGGGCGTCCTATATGATTCATTTGAGTCTCCCTTTATTGATATTACCAAATGGAGAGAGAGTGATCACACCATAAGAGAAATCTCGAACGGAAAGTTGCGCATATGAGCAAGTGGCTCCACGCGTCGATATACTAACAGTATTCATCCAAGCTCTCCGGCCTCAAAATATATGGAAGCAAAAACCACCATTCAGAACGCCAGTCAAATTATTGGAAATGGAAGAGCCTATGCACGAATTGGAGCGTATTTCTACAATAGCGAGCGAGGCCCGGGTAATTATAACGGATACGAGGGAAATGTGTGGGGCCACGTACAAATAATCTTAGAGAGCGACAATTCTCTCAGGGCCAAAGCATATCTGTGGAAATCAACTGCGCCTGATGAGTCAGCAGGGCCGGATATTTTCGAACAGAATTTTATTACTCCAATAGAGTTTGAAACTGAATATATAATGTCCATTGAACTAAGTGGCTCAAAAATGATCTTTAAATGTAATGGCGAAGAAATCATTTATCAGGTTGCAACTCCTTTGTTCGACCCTTTTCAGCCATATCAGAGCTTGACCAGTAGAATCTATCCCGAAGAAGGAGGCAGCGCCTCTTTAATAGCTTTGTTCGATGATGTAAAGCTTGAGAAAGCAGTTAAGGCCATGCCCTTGATCTTCCTGCTGCTGCTCGATGATTAGTTTGGTGTTTCAGAGATTACCGATAACTGCTATCTTAACATTTGACATCACTTAAATTTTTATGATATCTATTTGAAATATAATATTTTCAGCAATTTACGATATAGGCACCCATTAAAAGGCCCCTGTCAAGAGAAAACACCTCACCATCGCAAAAAAGTACATTTTTTTTGCAGGGACATCATCCAGTAACGGGTTTAGCCCCTTTTCATTGACAGCGTCCGTGATTTCAAAAGTTTTTGGAGCGGATCCTTTTCTTATTTTCTTATTGTCCTGGAATAATACTGGGTTCCTCTAAAACTTAACCTAATAATTGGGTAAAGAATCAATGGAAAAACCACTCAAAATGTGCCTACCAAAGACCTAACTTGACTTTGGGCATTGAGATAAGTGGCCCTTTAGATCCACGTTATTCAAAGAATATGAAAAGGAGGTAATCATGAAAAAGGCATTTATAACGTTAGCGCTCACACTCTTTTTATTGAATACATCAGGATATGTTTTGTCTGAAGAAATGGCAAAGGAAGGTTCATATACAGGT
>JAFDCA010000171.1 GCA_019313025.1 Deltaproteobacteria bacterium | reverse complement strand
CTTTGGTGAAAAATCTTTTATCAAAAGCGATTATAGCCGGATTCTTGCGAACGTTGTGATTTCCCTTGCCGGTTTGGAACCCACAATTTTTGTCGGCAGAGGCACGCATTTAATCATTCCCCGAGACCGGGTACTGGCGGTTCGATTTATCTCTTCAGAAGAACACCGGATTAAACGCCTGTCCAGAATACTTAAGGTGAAAGAAAAAGTAGCAGCAGAAAAATTACCGCAAATCGACAAGGAACAAAGACAATTTTTTAAAAAGGCCTTCGGCAAGAAAGATGCGGTGCCATATGAATTTGATATGGTGATCAATTGCGACTATATCAACAAACCCAAAGATGCAGCGGAGATTGTTGAAATGGCCTTTAAGAAAAAGTTTGTTAAAGAACTTTCATAATGTCCATTGGCCGGAAAAGCAAAAGCGTATCACTCACAAACACCCAAAAACGAAAAAGCACGAAAAAGTTTAAACTTCGTGCTTTTTTAATTTTTGCCCAACCAAGTTATTCGTTTCCAACCTCGATTCTTCGGGTTCTGATGATCAGCAAAGGGCGATCAATTTTTTGAAGGACACCTGCTGAAACACTCCCGTAAAAGGTTCGAGGCAACCCGCTAAGACCGTGACTGGCCATTACAATAATATCCACATCCATTTCTTCGGCAGCGGTTAATATCGATTTTACCACTGGGCCATAAACAACACGTGCCTGAGTTTGAACACCTTTTTTTCGAAATTCTTTTTTGAGTTGGGCCAAATAAGATTCAGACGCTTTTTTTCGGGTATCAAACTTTTCATGGCATTTCGCCAGATCTACAACATCATCCCACTCAAGCATGACATGCAATTTCTCAACACGAAGAAAAATTATTTCGGCATGGTATCGATACGCCATTTCTTCTACATGGGACAAAACAGCTTCTGCTCTTTTCGAACCGTCCAGAGGGACCAGTATCTTTTTATACATGAAAACCTCCTTTGATAACGCAGTTACATGATAATGAAATATCTCTAAGTTGATTTATTTAAACAAGCGTTTAGGCCCACGGCGCTGTTCATGTTCTCCCGATGTATCCGACGGTATTTCTTCTTGTTCTTTGGTGGTAGATAAACTAAAGGCAGCGTAGATCGGACACCACCCGATAATGGCCGTCAAAAGGATAACAATACCCAAAATCGCCAACAAACTGCCAAAAGAAATGCTTCCAAACACAATGACAAACGATAGTGCTGTACGAATTAACCGATCGGTTTTACCCATGTTACTTAACATGTCTCAATCCTTTACGAGCTTTTGCCAAGCCGAAGGTCTTTTTGAGCGTAAGGATATTTACCGTGAATGAATCATCTAAACGGCAAAAGGCATGCCAAGAATCGGTCTTAAAAGTGATTCGAAATAAATATCTGATAAATCCCATTAATTTTTAAGACGTTATTTAGGTTTCTCTGTGGATATAAAAGAATTGATGTCAGCATTTTTTACAAATTGTAAAAACAACAATCGTTTTGGATCTTATTATGTCATTTTAAAACATTGTTTTGTAATAATATAACGCTGTCCCTTGAGGATTTTTTAAGGTTTGGAAAAAGCGCATATATCTTTATTTCAATGAATTTTATAATGTTTTTAAATTTAGAACACGGCACGTACGCTGTCAGATAACAACAGGAAAAAGGGTTTTTCGATTGGTATGCTTCTTGCTGTTTCTTAAATTAGCGTTCTCAGCTGTCATGATCTGTTATTTTTACATGATGTAATTTCAAAACCCATATATGATAACGACTGATTATAAATTTAAAGGCGGTTTTAAAATGAAAAAAAAAGTCAATCTTGATGAAGAATTTGAATTTTTTACAGCAGAGAAGCTCGATGAAATCGTTATACTTCGCTTAAAAGAAAACCTTCTTTTTCGTGCCACCGATCTGTTTGTCAGAGACAAAGTCCTGGATTATTTTGATCATATTTCCATAACAGATTCCATCAAAATCGTCGTTATTATGAGTTCTCCGGAGGTCAAGGGAAGTGAGGAATATTTTGATTTTTACCATCGGGTATTATCTTCGAGATTATTTGAAAAGGATGTTCACAGATTGCACAATGTGTTTACCCAAATCATTTTAAGAATCGTGGATTTAAATAAAATTGTGGTGCATGCCAATCGAGGGAGGGTCATATCACTATTTTTAAACTTCAGCCTTGCGTGTGACTATAGAATCGTCGCCAACAACACGGTCTTTCAGAATCCTTACTACAAACTGGGACTGGTACCCATCGGTGGAGGGGCCTTTTTTCTTTCCAGGCGGTTGGGTCGCAGCAAGGCGCTGGACATCCTCTTGTCCGATGAGGATATCACCGCGGATCAAGCCTTAAAGCTGGGTATTGTAGACAAGGTCGTCGATTACGAAGAACTTGAGAAAGCAGCAATAGATACGGCACGGCGTTTTGCTCAAAAACCCGCGGGTTCATTGGGAGGCCTCAAAAAACTCATCAATCATTCCATGAAAGATCTAAAAGACTACATGGCCATTGAATACAAGGAACTGATAAAGGTATTAGACATCGGTTATTAATACCTGAATCTTGCATGAAAATTGATGAGAATCCTTAGGGTGTTCAATTCAAGAGAGTTTAAAACTTACTGACCACCCCTTTGTTTTCCTGCCCAAGCGATTATTTTATTCGATGCATCTTAGATTGCTGTTTCTTAATATCCCATTTTCTTTTTGGAAAACGAATAATATTCTCTTCGTCCAGAGCATCCAATGGCATGCTATCAGCCGTGGAATCTTCTTTACTTGGTTTATGATGTGCTTTTTGCCTTGAAAATTTATCGATCCCTGAAGAATTGGGATGTTGTCGGTACACCAAGGGTCGCCGGAGCATCTTTTCATAAATATCGATGTATTGTTGGGCAGTGACCTGATGATTGAATGTGGCGGCACTTTCGATCATTATTCGACGGATCTGCCTTTTTTTGATACCAGGGGACATCCTATAAAACCCCATGGCCTGATCAATGGCCCATGACAGACCGCCTGAATCGAATGTTTTGAACAAAAACCCGTTTCCCAAATCTTTAGACACGTCCAAATGAGTCACCGTATCATGAATACCCCCGGTATCATGAGCCACCGGAAGCGCACCGTAGATGGGTCCGATCATCTGTGGAAGACCGCAAGGTTCAAAGCTTGACGGCATTAACACAAAATCAGACGCTCCATAGGCCAGGCGGGCCAAACGATCGTTGAAACCGCATATTGCAACACGATCCGACAAACGATGCATGCGAACGATCTCTTTAAAATGCCGTTGAAACGCCCCGTCAGCCACAAAAACAATTTCTAAATTCTCTTTCCAATAACGGGCAACAACGTCATAAAGTATATCCGCCAGTAACTGACATCCCTTTTGAACCGGATCCAGACGGGAGGGCCAAAAAAAGATGGGGGCTTTTGTGTCCTGAATCAAACCCAAGTTTTTTTGAAAAATCCGTTTGTTGCTCTTTTTCCCCGAAACATGGTTGGCTGCGGAATACATGCAGGGCTGAACGTCATCAATGGATGGGTGAAAAGACGGATCAGGTGCATTCAGGATCCCAAGGGCGCATCCTGCATTCAGTTTGTTGGCCAGCTCTTGTTGCATGCAGCTTTTCACAAATCCGTGTCTGCCTTCGACCATTTCTTTCAGAAATTTCGGACTCACGGTATTTACAAAATGGGCGGCAAAAACACCGCTGGCAAGAAAATCCACAGGAATGGCGTTTCTGGTATTTTCATAATTGGAGGGTAAATATTCATAAAAAAGATTCTGCCAGAACAACGCACTGTCAATACCCCTGTCTTCGATTTCAGAAAGAGCGCACTTGACCGTATGGATGTTGTGAATGGTAAACAGACAGGGAATGCCCAGTTGTCTGGCCATGGCCGGAATCAAGGCGGTCATCCAATCATTGCAGTGGATTAAATCCGGCTGAACTTTGGGAACAATATTGTTGATCACTTCCCGCTGAAAGGCCAGCGAGATTTTAATGTTTTCAAACGCATTGCCGGAATAGATGTGGTTCAAATAAAAAAAAGCCCGGTCCTGCGCCAGATGGATCCTTTCATTCGGAACAATGTTTCTTATTTTGCTAAGCTCCCTTTTAACTATTGGAGACGAATTGCCGTTGAATATGGATCGATAATCCGGAAGGGCCACGTGGACATCGGCACCTTGAATGTACAGTGCACTGATCAAAGCTGCCGACACATCTGCCAGTCCCCCTGCTTTGGCATTCAAGCCGTCGGAATTTTGACCCATGCCATGGGGGAGATAGGTAACCTCAGGGGTCACTATCAAGACTCGGGGATTGGTTGTGGAATTAATCATGATTGGCTGCTCCTTAGAATCAATAGCTTTGTCTTCACACTCTCAAAGTGCATAACTGCCCTGCAATGCAATTGTATCCCCATATTCTCCGGTGAATGTCAGGCTTTGGGATAGTTTTTTGATAGAATGGTTTTTTTGAAATACATCCAGACCAAAAGGATGAACGGAAGAAAGCGCGCATGTGTGAACAAAAATCCTTTTAGCGTTTCCATGACATTTTATGAGTGTATTGATCAGTTCATGAGCAGAAGAACCGTCAAAATCTCCCGTGAGTTTCAGATGAAGATTTTCGCTATTTTGATGACAATAAATTTTAAAATTTGATGCCATTGTTTACTCCCTATTCTGGGCGAAGGTTTGCCCTGGTCAATGGTGATCTGTCAAGTATCGAATGTATTCTTCGATCCTGTCAGCCCTGTCTTGTATGACGCAGATATTGTAATTCGATCACATCTGGCAAAGAGAGCTATTCGGATCAAGCCTTGGGCAGGTTAATAACATTGTTGCAAGTTCCGAAACAGTTTGTACAAAGATGATCGTTCCGTGGATCTTCTCTCCACTGTCCGTCTACCAAAAAGTTGTATTCATAGTTGCCGGGAGAAAGCATTACGGCCTTGTTCCACATCCCATATTTATCCCTTTTCATGGGGTGTTTTGCCGGATTCCAATTGTTAAAATCTCCCATTAATCTGACCTCATTGGCCTCAGCCGCTTCTAATGAAAATGTCCATTTTATACGTTTAGCTTTTTTCTTTTTTTTCTCCTTCGACACCTCACACCTCCATGAATAAACATCCCGGAAATTTAAATTGTTTATCTAAGACCTTTGAAAAATCTTTAATTTTGTTCAAGGCAGTATTCACGCCAGGGGCAGTCCTCCCGATCACAGTTTACATCTGCTCTGGCAAAACATTCCGGGTTTCCCTCAATATGCTGAATGCTTCGAACAAGCCTTATTAGATCCGGAAAATGGTCTTTCGATTTATTGTCCGAATGGTCTGTCATTTGCACCTATCGAAATTTCCAACAATCTTGTGATTCAGGATCATGAAAAGAAAAAATCGTTTAAATAGATTGTTGTATTATCTATTGTCGACTTTGTTAGTTTTGTCCATAGGGGCATGGCTTCATTTTTTCTGGGTAAATTTCCTAGTCGGGAATTTATCCCGTTCGGCAGATGAAAAATTAGCTTTTAAGGCTGGGGTGTGAAACTATCGCAAGGGGTTATTCTTTCCACAAATCGATGTCGATGAGACCGAGCTTTGCAGCATAACGGACCAGATCGATGGTGCTGTGTAAATCGAGTTTTCGCATGATGCTGTGACGGTGGTTTTCAACGGTTTTGGGGCTGATGAAAAGTTTATCTGCAACCTGGGTTGTAGACATTCCTTCGGCCAAAAGGCCCATGATTTCCTGTTCCCGAGCCGTCAGCAAGTCATAGCCGCTGCCCGAAACGGCCACTTCTTTTTCCGGCAAACCGATGAGCTTTTTGATCACCTGATGGGAAACCGAAGTGTCCATAAAATAATGCCCCTTTAACACGTACTCAATCCCCTCTAATAGCAAATCAGCAGCAGACTCTTTTACCAGGTATCCCATGGCGCCGGACTGAAATGCCTTTACGATATAATCTATCTTGGAATGCATGCTGACAACCATCACACGGATTTTAGGGGAACATCTTAAGATATCACCGATCAAAACAAGCCCTCTTACATCCGGCAGCCCAACATCCAACAAAACCAGATCGGGTTTCAATTCTTTGGTCATCTGAAGCCCTTGACTCCCGGTGCCTGCTTCCCCGACAATTTCATATCTTGGGTTATGTCCGATAATCGTCTTAAGACCTTCTCGAAAGAGGGGGTGGTCGTCAATGATTAATATGCGCTTTTTTTGACTCACGATTTTGTTCCTGATAAGGAATTTTTATTGATATGTTGGTGCCTTCCATCGGGCGCGATTGAACGGTCATTTGTCCTCCAAGCAGATTGACCCTTTCTTTCATGCTGCGAAGTCCCATCCGTTTCTCATCATCCAATGCAAGTTCCCGTGCTTTGACATCAAAACCTTTTCCGGTGTCATCTATTCGAAGAATAATATTCGGGAACACGCCCACAAGCTTGACCATGGCCTGATCGGCATCGGCATGTTTTCGGATATTGTTCAGTCCTTCCTGAACCAGACGGTAAAGATGGATTTCGGTATCAGGGTCCAGTTCAAATAAATTTAAGCCGGCTGATTGAAATTCAACGTTGATTCCAAACTGGCTGGAAAATTCTTCACAATATATCTCAAGCGCTTTCAAAAGGCCCATTTCAGCCAGAGCCGGGGGTTTTAGATCATACGAGAGATCACGGATGGTATTGATTGCCCCTTGAAGGCGTTTTGAGATTTCCAGAAATTTTCCTTTTGCAGCGGAATCTATTTCAGGCTGATCCTTTAAAAGCATATCAAACTCGATTTTTGACGCTGAAAGATCTTGTGCCACCCGGTCGTGAAGTTCACAAGAAATCATTTGACGTTCGGTCTCTTGTGCCTTTAGTAATTGTTGTGATAGGTTTTGAATACGAAATTCGGTGCGCTTTCGTTCGCTGACTTCCTGAAGCGCTTGATCTCTGGCTTGTCGATACATATGTATTCGTTCAAGAAGGAGATGAAGAAGCAACGAGAGGATGGCTGAAACAACAAGACCAAAAATGAGAACCGAAACCTTCCAAGCCGTTCCCGACGGATATACGATCGCCTTTGGAAGAAGATCTAATCTCCAAATTTTACCGGGAAATTGGATTTGCCGAAGCACCCGAAGCCCATTTCTTTTCAGATGGACCTCTTTCTCTTGTTCATTTGTATAAATCAGTCGATCCGTTTCATACAATCGAATCCAGAAGTCCTCGAAGATATCCTTGGCCAGGCAGATATCCACAATGTGTTTAACCTGGAATACACCATTTAGATACCCCTGAATCTTACCGGAATAGACCAACGGCAAAAAGGTATTGTAACCAAGTCCTCCCTGAATAAGCTCCATAATAGTAGTTACGATGCTTTGGTCTGTGTGAAGTATATGAAATTTTTTTTGGCCCGAAGAATCTAAAGGTCTAAAGATCGGAGTATCGATGACGCGTTCATTGATGTTTTCAGGGAAAACCCATCGAACGACGCCTGTGGGGTCAATCCAGTTGATTCCCGTAAAGCCTGGGTAATGGGAATAAAACATCTTGGCAAACTCAAGAAAACGCGTCTGACTAAAATCCGGCGGAATCCTCTCAACCCATCTCTCAGCCAATAATTCAAGAGATGCCATGCGGGCATTCATAAGACCTTCGATACGTATCCGTATCTGTTCCGAAGAAGTTTCTGCATGCCGAAGGACAAGCTCACGTTCGTGTCTGTTTTGATTTTGCCACAACAAGACCGAAATGCCGCCAAAAATCAAAAATGCGAAAAAAGGGAACCATTTTCTAAAATGTTGCATTGAATTCTTGTATTAAATATTGAAGCTAAATCAAGGGTATAAAACCACATTTTTCAGTATACTCACATTTCAATATCGATAACAGATAGTTAACAAATTTTCGCAGTTTAGTCTATCTAAAATTGGTTTCAAATTGTTCGCAAAATGCGCCTCATATAAAAAAAGTGAGAATGAATATTTTTCAACCTCTCACTTTTTTCAGAATCCGCTCGGACATTCAGTTCAAATATAAACCACTTGCGATTTATTTAACTTTAATTTTAATTTGCTTCTTCTTGACTTTCTCTACCTTGGGAAGTGTTATCGTTAAGATACCTTTTTTATAGGTTGCTTCTGTTTTATCCTCTTCAACAAGGGTTGGAAGATCGATTATACGTTGATAAGCGCCGTAGTACCTTTCCGAACGATAACGATTTTCCTCTTTTTCTTCTTTTTCTTGTTGCTTTTCCCCTTTTATGATTAATCGATCGCCGGTGATGCTGACATCAACGTCTTTTGCATCTATTCCCGGCAGCTCCGCTTTTACAATAACATCGGTATCGGTTTCCGAAATATCCACCAATGGCTGCCATTTGCCAAAACCAATTTTTGACAAGGATGTCTCGCCGAAGATGCGGTTAAAAAGATCGTCCATCTCTCTGCGAAGCCTGCTAATCTCCCCAAACGATTTCCATGGAACAATATCCATAGTATTCCTCCTTTGGTAAATATTCTTTTATTTGAATTCATCAAATTAAGTGTGGGCTTTAATAAGGTTTTTTAAAGAATCAGCTCATTGAATACACATGAGAGGAGAACAAGTTCTTCTATTCCAAACTTCATTTGGTGCTGGAGAACGAGCTTTAGAAATCATACTCATATGTCTCGTCTCGGGCTGGTCTTATATCTTTAATCATTACAACTACATCCAGCGGTCTGTTTTCCCGATCCTTAACCAGGTTCGGGATCGTTGCAACACGATAAAATCCCGCTTTCGTAAAGGCGTTTATCGCGGAAATGTTAACGTCCGGAACCTCGGCAATGAGTTTTTCAAGCTCGAGTTTAAAAGCGATATCAGCAATCTGTTCAATCATTAACTGCCCCAGACCGACCTTTCGGTAATCTCTGTGCACAAACAATCGCACGGTGCCCAAATGCCATTTCCAACCAAAGCGACGACGATTTAACGTGGCATCGGCAATAACAGTGCCATTTTTTAGCGCTAAAATAGGCAGTGTTCTTTCGTAATCCAGATTTTTTGCCCATTTTTCAACAATGAGCCTGCTGGCAACATCATCACGCAAATATCGTGCATCTTCTCTTGGAACCGATTTGAAAAACGTATACAACGCATCTTGGTCTTCCGCCTTCATCGGCCGCAAAAGAACCTTGGTTCCGTCTTTTAGTTTTACCTCTTTTTTATATGTGTTAAGATCGAACATCCAAACCACCTCCTTTCAACCCTTTAGGCATCCTGAAATGGTTTTCTCCTCTCATGTAATTTTCCTTTTGCACCTTAAAATCTTAAATTTTTCTGCGCTGATTTGATCAATGAACTAGTTTATTTACTTATTTGGCTTTGTCCATAGGCGAGAACCTACATTTATTCTGGGGGAAAACCCCTATATAGGGATTCTCCCTATACGGTTTATAGAATTCTTTATTAAAAATACGCGCTAAGACCAGGTGATCAATCGGGGCAAAAATTTCAAATAATCGTCACCTGCGGGTGTCGCCCTGACCGTAAATCCATACCGGCCGGACAGTCGACAAGGAACCTTGCACCCGTAACGATAATTTCCATTTCCGAAATGTTCAACGACGGTCATAGGGATCGTACGGATACCCTTCAGGGCATCCACCGCTTTCATGTGCCCGCTGTATAGTTCCACACTGACTTCCTCGGGATCGAGTTTTCCCAGATCGACGTCTACCGTCACTTCGAAGGTTTCGCCCACGCGAAACGGTCCCTTACGGGCTTGGACCGGCAATCCGATGAAAATGTCCTTCCAAAG
>JAFDCA010000170.1 GCA_019313025.1 Deltaproteobacteria bacterium | reverse complement strand
GATAACCACGGCCAAGAAGATACGCATTTGGCAGTGGGGAATGGAAGTGCAGACTTTACAGGTCTTTTTCAGGGTATAAAGAAGAAAGGTTTGTCACCCATCAGGACTCTTGAGCCCCACGAGGAAGAAACCTTATGGGAGAGCCTGACATCTGAAGATCTTAAGGAATTTATTCGGAATTTGCCTTGAATCCGCACCCCTTGGTATGACAGGTCAGAAAAGTCCCCTGTTTTTTCGTGGTTTTTTCCAATAGAAACTTGGCGCCGCATT
The DNA here is from genome assembly GCA_019313025.1 of Deltaproteobacteria bacterium. The sequence continues at coordinate 10,019 of JAFDCA010000170.1, read as the reverse complement.
CGGGGCATTCTTTTGTCACGGGCTTGTCCCAGGTTGCAAAGGTGCAATCTGGATAACGGCTGCACCCATAAAAGATTTTTCCCCGTTTGGACGACCGTTGAACAAGCCCTCCGTCACAGTCTTGCTCAGGACAATCTACGCCGGTTTTTTCGCCGCTGCTGTTTGAATTTGTTGACAGAGTTTTTTTACAATCCGGATAACCGGAGCAGGCATAGAATGTGCCGTATCTTCCCTCTTTAATGAGCATGGGCTTGCCGCATTTATCACAAATTTTGTCAGATGTTTTGTCAGAAGACGGTTCGATGGGATGAACAACACCTCTGTCATCCCGGGTGTAGTTTCGGGTATAGGTGCAATCCGGATAATTGCTACACCCTAAAAACTGTCCGTTCTTACCCATCCGTATGTGAAGCTTGTGATGACATTGAGGACAGGTGAGGTCTGTTGGAAATCCGATGCCTTTTACGCTGAGCATTTCCGTTGAAGCCGCTTCAAGTTCCTTTTTAAACGCGTCGTAAAATTGGGTTAAAATTTCTGAATAATCCACCTCTGCGGCTTCTATGCGATCAAGATCATTCTCCATATTGGCGGTAAATTCCACATCGAAAACATCAGGGAAACTTTTTATTAAAAGATCGTTAACGATAAATCCCAGTTCATTCGGTTTGAAATATCCTTTAATGAGATCCACATAGCCTTTTTCCCTTATCGTCGACAGGATGGCGGCATAGGTGCTGGGCCTTCCAATGCCGTTTTCTTCGAGTTCTTTAACCAAAGACGCTTCCGAAAATCTTGGAGGTGGAATTGTAAAATGTTGTTTTGGTTCCAATTCATTGAGCTTTAAAATATCCCCTTCGTTCAGTTCGGGAAAATCGTCTTTTGTCTTTTGGCTTTCACGTTCAAGTTGATCATCTGTGGTCATGTACAGCGTCATAAAACCGGGAAATGCCACCGATGAACCGCTTGCTATAAAAAGATATGGACCGGCGGCAATGGAAATAGAGATCTTGTTCACAAGGGCCTGCTTCATCTGTGATGCAACAAAGCGTTTCCAGACAAGCTCGTAAAGCGCGAACTGATCTTTGGAGAGAAAGGGTTTTATTTTTTCCGGTGTATTAAAGACCGATGTGGGACGTATGGCTTCATGAGCATCTTGCGCTTTTTTTCGGTTTTTGAAAAATCGTGGCTTTTGAAGTGCATACTCGTTCCCAAATTTCTCCTGCACGAGTTTAAGGGCCTCCATCGCAGCTTCGTTGGAAATTCGGGTGGAATCTGTACGCATGTAAGTGATGAGGCCTTCGGGTTCGCCAGGGGATAGTTCAATACCTTCATAGAGTTGCTGAGCCACCATCATGGTTTTTTTCGCTGAAAATCTGAGTTTCCGGATAGATTCCTGTTGTAGTTTGCTGGTAGTAAAGGGCGGGGATGGATTCCTTTTTATTGTTTTTTTCTGTATTTTTTCAACGATATATTTTTCTTCGGTCAGTTCCTCGATGATACCTTTTGATGTCTTTTCATTGGGGATTTTAATTTTTTTCCCATTTTTATGGGCCAACTTCGCCGTAAACGGCGGGGGTGAATTGTGTTCAAGATGGGCGGTAATCGACCAATATTCTTCAGGTTCAAAGGCCTGGATGGCCCGCTCTCTTTCACAAATGATTCGTACGGCAACAGACTGAACGCGGCCGGCACTGAGTCCCCCTTTTACCTTGCGCCACAACAAAGGGGAGATCTGGTATCCTACCAGTCTGTCTAGAATCCTTCGTGCCTGTTGCGCTTCATACTTATTTTGGTTGAGCTTATCGGGTGATTTTATGGCTTCATGTATGGCATTTTTTGTGAGTTCATGAAAAAGTACCCTGTGAAATATTCGCCCCTTTTTTTTAAGTATTTCAGCCGTGTGCCATGCAATGGCTTCACCCTCTCTGTCCGGGTCCGGCGCAAGGTAGATATCTGTGGTATCACCTGCGGCCTGTCTTAAAGTTTTTATAATTTTTTGTTTACCGGGGATATTGGTATACTTGGGTTTGAACCCTTCTTCAATGTTGATGCCTATTTCCTTTGCCGGAAGATCCTTTATATGGCCGACGGTGGCGGCGATGTTATATTCCTTGCCGAGATATTTTTTAATGGTTTTTACTTTCGTGGGAGATTCCACGACAACTAGGGGTTTGGACACGTTATTACCTCATTCCAAGACCTTTGAAGAAAGCACCCTTTTGCTCAATCTTTGTGTCAGACTCAAATTTTAATCCTCGAAAACTCAATGTATGTCTGTAGTTAAAATTTTAGTCTTCTTTAATCTTGAACAAAATTGAACATTTTTCAAAGGCGTTGTTCATCTAAGTAAAAGAATATTTCGTAAAGACGCTTTGTCAATATTCGGGTTAAAATTTGAGTAATAATTGATGTGTTTTCATGAACATGCTTAGGGAGAAGTACTCCCCCGTTTCACTTTGCTGTCTGCGTGACTGGTCATTTCAAAGACTTAGCAGCAGGGGCATTCCTGCCCCCTCTGCGTTCTCCCGCAAAAAGCATGCGGGAGCCGCGGTCTTCCCCACTGCTAAGCCATTGAAATGACGAAGCCACTCCGCCAATATCGTTACACGGGGGAGCACCTCCCCTAAGCATGTTTATTTTCGTTATACATTTTTACTCACTCTCTTCTAATGTTGAAAAAAATTTCCCCGGAGATTGCTGTGCGAAACCTTTAAGTTCAAGCTGCAACAGAATGCTCGAAAGTTTGCCGGGTTCAATGGAAATCTTTCTTGCAATGTCGTCAATGTGAACAGGATACGGTTCAAGAGATTCAAACACAAGCCTTTCATCGGGTGATAATCGTGATATTCTCTTTATTGTATTATCGGCGGTTTTGTCATTTCCAACAGGAGTTTTTATCATATGTGAAAGTTCTTCCATAATATCCTGAGCATGTTCAACGAGTTTGGCGCCTTGCTTAATCAGTGTGTGAGTTCCGGTACTTTTAAAGGACTGGATACTTCCGGGAACTGCAAATACATCCCGGTTCTGTTCCGCCGCCAAACGTGCTGTTATCAGCGATCCGCTTCGTTTTGTTGCCTCAACCACCACCGTTCCCAGCGAAATACCGCTGATGATCCTGTTGCGCCTCGGAAAATTGTGAGCATCGGGCTCTGTTTTCAGGGGAAATTCCGAAATAACCGCACCGTTTTCGGCAATTTGATGAAAAAGTTTTCGGTTTTGTTCGGGGTAAACCCTTTCAAGACCGCTTCCAAGAACCGCAATGGTCGTTCCGTTACCCATGAGCGCCCCTTCGTGAGCAGCCGAATCAATACCCACGGCCATGCCGCTGACAATTGTCATTTCAAGCTTGACCAAGTCGTGACAAAGTCGCCGGGTGGTGGAGACACCATAACGGGTTGCATTTCTGGAACCGACAACCGCTATGTTTCTGATGGAGCCGTTAAGACGACCCAAAACATACAGAAAGGGCGGCGGATCAGGTATCTGAAGCAAGAGGGGGGGATACTCGGTATCTGTCATGGTAACAATGTTATAGTTTTTTTGCATAACGAGATCGAGATCCTTTTTCACCGAATCACGAATTTTGCGCTGTTTTATAGCGGCGACAAGACGAGGGGTTATACCTTCAACCTCGACAAGATCTTCCTGGGTTGCCCCAAAAACAAACTCCGGAGAATGAAAACGGTCGATAAGGCGCTTGAAAAGGAGATCCCCTATACCGGGCACACTTTTCAGGACAAACCATGGTAGAATATTATCCACTTCTTATTTTTTTCCACGAACCTGCCAGGCAAGAAGTATGGGGCTTGCAACGTAAATTGAGGAGTAGGTCCCGACGACGATGCCCACAAGCAATGCGAATGCGAAGTCATGAATGATTCCACCTCCTAAAACAAACAGGGCAAGAACCACAACAAGGGTGGTCCCAGAGGTCAACAGCGTTCGGCTCAGGGTCTCATTTACGCTTCTATTAATTATGATTTCCAAAGGATTATTGTGATATTTTTTTAAATTTTCTCTAATTCTGTCAAAAACAATAATGGTGTCGTTGAGTGAATATCCGATGATCGTAAGAAGAGCGGCGATAATAGGTAGTGTGAACTCCTTGTTGAATATGGAGAATATGCCGACAGTAATGGTAACGTCATGGATAAGCGCCACAGTGGCGCCCATGGCGTATCTCAAACCGAGAAACCAGAACAGTGCAAGGCTTACAAGCAATGCCGCGGCGATGAGATAAGGAACACTGACATTAAAAATCGAAAGAATATAAACCGCCCCCATGAGAATTCCGGCGATGACGCCGCTTAACAGCCATTTAAGCTCAAACCGGCCGGATATATATATGGCAATGAAAAGCAGTGCGTAAAACATGGCAAACAAGGCTTTTTCCCGCAAATCTTTCCCCACTTGGGGGCCGACCATCTCAACACGGCGAACGGTTACACTTTTTCCCGTTGAGGATTCAAGAGCCTGTTGCACCTCTAAAGAAAATCCTCCTGATGTCTCGACAGATCTGTCGGTACGGATGAGATACTCGTTTTCAGTTTTCTCTCCAAACCCCTGCACCGAAGATTTCTCGAGACCAATGGCGGCAAGACCGGATTTGATATTTTTCAAGTTTACAGGTTCGTTAAATTTAACCTGTATCAGGGTTCCACCGGCAAAATCGATACCGTATTTAGGCCCTCCATGGATTACTATAGAGGCGATGCTGATCAGAATCATTGCCAGAGAAACAAAGTAAGCGATTTTACGTTTGCCAACAAAATTGATATTAATATCAGGTTTTACAAACTGCATAAATAACCCCTATCTAAATGCTTAGATGTTTGATTTTTCGTTTTGCTAAGTAATAGTCAAATACCATCCGGGTAAGAATCAGGGCTGTAAACAGACTTGCAATGACGCCAAGGCTGAGTGTAACGGCAAATCCTTTCACAGGGCCGGTGCCGAACTGAAAGAGGACAAGTGCTGCGATCAGTGTCGTGACATTGGCATCAAGGATGGTGAGAGTGGCCCTGTCATAGCCGGCATCCACTGCTGCTCGCGGTGTCTTGCCGATATTCAGCTCTTCCCTGATCCGTTCAAATATAAGAACATTGGCATCCACAGCCATACCGATGGTGAGGATGATTCCTGCAATGCCCGGGAGTGTCAGGGTTGCTTGAAAACCGGCAAGGCCGCCAGCAATCAGAAGAATATTGAGAACCAGCGCAAAATCGGCAATGAGTCCTGAACCCCTATAGTATACGATCATGAATACAATGACAAGGATGCCGCCGACACACATGGATATAAGGCCCTTCCTGATGGAATCGGTTCCCAACGAAGGTCCTACGGTTCTTTCTTCAAGAATTTTAACCGGTGCCGGTAGAGCGCCTGCACGGAGTGCAATGGCGAGATCGCGCGCTTCTTCAGTGGTAAAGTGTCCGGTAATACGGGCCTTTCCTCCGGAGATCTTTTCCTGGATAACCGGGGCTGAATAAACCTTGTTGTCCAATACGATGGCCAGACGTTTTTTTACATTTTCTTCGGTGATTCTTGCAAAATCCCTGCCGCCTTTTTTGTCAAAATCAATTGAAACATAAGGTTCGTTGAATTGAGAGTCAATTTGGACCTTTGCATCGGTAAGATTAGCGCCGGTCAAAAGAGTCCTTTTCTTTAAAAGATAGGGGGTTTTATAAATACGCTTGGTAGCGGGGTCTTCCTTAACTCCAAAGAGCACCTCGCTTCCGGGGGGAACATTTCCTTTAAGAGCGTCATCAAGGTCATGGGTTTCATCCACAAGTTTGAATTCCAAAAGTGCTGTTTTACCGATTAAATCTTTGGCTCTTTTGGTATCTTTTATTCCGGGGAGTTGAACGAGGATTCGTTTCTCGCCCTGCCGACGGATATCGGGTTCACTGACGCCAAACTGGTCGATTCGGTTTCTGATGGTTTCAAGAGCCTGATCCGTAGCAAATTTTTTGATTTGATCGGTCTCTCTGTCAGGAAGCGCCATCTGCATGGTGAGGACGTCGCCATCTATTGATCTTGAAAGGATGCTCAAATTTTCAAACTCTTTGTTGAGAATTTTTTCGAACCCATCAATATATTTTTGTCCTTTCAGTTTGATCAAAATTCGGTTTCCTTCCATGAGATTCAGCGTGTCATATCGAATATGTTCTTTTTTTGAAAAGCTCCGGATTTCCTGGATTATGCGTTCAATGGTGCCTTCCACGGCCTTATCGGTGTCGACTTCAAGGGCCAGATGCATACCCCCCTGAAGATCAAGGCCAAGATTTATTTTCTTATGCGGCCAAAAGGTTGGTCTTATCGTGGGAAGAACATAAACAATCGCTGCAATCATAACTCCAAAAACAGCCAGAACCCGCCAAGAAAAATTACCCAATGATCGATTCCTTTCAATGCAAAATAAGTTGTTTTGACGCTAATTTGGCGCTTCAAATAATGACAGGGCGATAAAAGGTCATCATTTAAACATATACATTACGAACGTTTGAAAAAATTAATATAAGATAATTCATATTTATGGTCAAATATCCTGAAATGCGACACTTTCGAGAGGGCAATAAGGAATTTTTTGATGACTACGAATTTGTCTTACTTTTTTTATCATCCTGAGGCGGTAATGAGGACTGTACCACCTGGGAAATATTTCCACGGGCAATCTTCACACGGACTTTGTCTGCAATTTCCACCGTCAATGTTGAGTCACTGACGCCTGTTATTCGACCATGCAATCCGCCACTGGTGACGATACGGTCGCCTTTTCTGAGATGACTGATCATTTCACGATGTTCCTTGGCCTTCTTTTGCTGGGGGCGAATCAGCAAAAAATAGAATATGACGAACATGAGGATAATTGGGATAAGAGATGTAAATCCGCCTGCTCCTTGTCCCGCTCCAGCGCCGCCTTGGCCCATTGCATAAGCAATATTTATCAAGACAAAACCTCCTTAATCGTTATTAAAATTATGTGTTAAAAAGTTTATCTGCCACCCTAATAAATGACGAAAGTAGCGCTGATATACTGTAATTTATCACTCAGGTCAAATAGTTCTTTAATGCGCCGGCATCCAAAGCGTCTCTCCGTCAAATTGAATTCGGTTGACATTTTGATAGTCAATGAGATCCAGAAATGCAAAAATTTGATCCATATTATAGACGACCACTTTGGTCAAGGGAAAGATAAGGTTTAAATTAACATCGAGTTTACGTTCTCTTATATTATAGATGTTCACCGTATGTTCCGAGAATTTGAGAATCTTACCGACACCCGAAATGCTTCCTCCTGAAAGGGGTTCATCCGAACGGGGTGACAGCTGGACCCCTTTGTGATCGAAATAATCTTTAAGAAAGGTAAAATGGATGTTCCAGATATTTTCTCCAGGCTGGACCACGTGAATCCCGAATGATTCTATTTTTTCTGTTGTGGTCGCATCCTTTGATTGGAGATCTTTTTCCACGATATCACCACTTTTAAGACGAATCTTTTCCAGAATTTCCTGCATAGAAACTGTTGAATCGCCGACTTTGATTGATTCATTGGATTGTGCAATAATATCAACCCCTTTATTAACTCCATATTGTGCTTTTCGCTGTTGCATGAGCGCTTTGAGTTCTTTATCTTCTTCAATTTTGTTGAAATCAATAATTGATTCCGCATTTGAAGGGATTTGAATTTTATCGGTTCCTTTCGTTGTTTCGGGTATCGATTTTTGTTTCATTAAAAATCTAATGACCGCAAATGCTCCGATAAGCACCACAGCAATGATAACAACCCCGATAACTCTATTCGACGTTTTTACAGGTTTTTTTGGCATAACTTTTCCTTTGGATACATGATAATGGATTGTATAACCCTAATCGGTCGTAAACAAAGTTAGAAAATAATGATAGATATTTTGTGTTTTATTGATGTTCGTTTATTCAGGGCATCGAGCGGTTCTATTTTTCACAGTTAATTTCGCTCATGCCGGGAATGATTTTTGTATCCCCCTCAATGGAGATGGAAAGTCCTCTTCTAAGTTCCAGATCCAGAATTTCTTTGCGTTTTTTATTTAAAAGGTAATCGGCAACCCCGTGCGGGACAATTCCTTTGACACTTGAAATCTCAGTGTTTATGGTTTCAAGACGAAGTCGTCGGAGAAAGTCGAGAGCCAGCATTTCAGTTGAGGGGATCATTCCTTTTCCCTTACAATGGCTACAGGGCTCGAAACTGCTCGACTCGATAGAGGGACGAATTCGCTGTCTCGACATTTCCATTAAGCCAAATTTCGAAATTTTTCCTATATTTGTTTTGGCCTTATCCAGTTTTACGTAATTTTTAACGATCCTTTCAACTTCTGATTTGTGTTTGGGGTCTTTCATGTCGATAAAATCGATGACAATAAGGCCGCCCAAGTCTCTGAGTCGCAACTGGCGTGCAATTTCCTCCGCCGCTTCAATATTGGTTTGAAGTGCGGTTTGTTCAACGGACTTTTTTCTGGTTGCTTTACCTGAATTAACATCGATGGAGACAAGTGCTTCAGTCTGTGCAATAACCAGAGTGCCGCCGGATTTAAGTTTTACACGGCTCGCGTAAATCGATGAGATCTGATCTTCAAGTTGGTATTTGGTGAATATGGGCTTGTCCCCTTTGTAGTATTTGACGATTTTTTTATGTTTCGGTGATATGATCTTAACGAAGTCTTTAACAACATGATACACGGCGTCATCATCGATGAGGATCTCGGTTACGTCAGGGGTAAAGTGGTCGCGTATGGATCTTACCGCAAGATTTTGCTCTTTATACAGCAATACAGGCGCTTTTACATTTGTCACTTTCTTTTTGATGTTCTTCCACAAACGCAAAAGATAGTTTAAATCTTTGGACATGCGGGGTTTCGTACTGTTTATCCCTGCGGTGCGGACAATAATACCGAATCCATCCGGTACCTTAAGCTTGTCGACGATACTTTTTAAACGTTTACGCTCGTCTTCATCTTCTATTTTGCGTGAGATTCCTCGGTTGTCGCTTCCAGGCATAAGCACCAAGTATCGACCGGGTAGAGATATATAGGTGGTAAGCATGGCACCCTTTTTCATGAAGGGATCTTTGGTTACCTGCACCAAGAGTTCTTGGCCACGCTTGACCATTTTAAATAGGGATCTATCTTTAGAGAGATTGTCTTGAAAATAATCGCTGTGGATTTCATGTTTTTGCAAAAAACCGTGACGATCAGTCCCAAAATCTACAAATACGGCTTGGAGGCTTGGTTCAATGCGAGAAATAATTGCCTTGTAAATGTTGCCATGGATACTTTCTCTTCCTGAACTTTCAATATGGAATTCTTCAAGCTTCAAGTCTTTGACTTTCGCAATTCTGCATTCCTCAGGATCTATGGCATTGATAAGAATTTTACTGCTCATAAAATTTTTTTCCAATGATGATTCAGAATATTTAGCATTAGAACGCCGGTTCATCAAGAATAAGACTGCTTATGGGCAAAAACAGCCTTTTATCTTAAGCACTTGTTCTTCTAAATGAATATGGGATTGTCAGGTACAAGTCAAACGATTTCTTGCCATTGCAAAATTCGGGTCTTATGACTTGCTATTTGCATCATGTTGTGGCATGAAACCTATTAATCTATTGAGATGATGAGAACATATTGCCTGAATCTCGCATGAAAATTGATGAGAATCTTTAGAATCCAACTCGTGCAAGATTCTGGTATTAAATGTGAATATTATAAATATAATTGTTTGAATTACAATATTTTTTCGAGGTAAACAACACAAAGAGGTAAATAACATAAAATGGATGAACGATACGATCCCGGGAAAATAGAATCTAAATGGCAAAATTTCTGGGAAGAGGCAAAGCTTTTCAAGGTCGAAGAGGATTCGAACAAAGAAAAGTATTATCTGCTCGAGATGTTTCCTTATCCTTCCGGAAATATCCACATGGGGCACGTGAGAAACTATACCATTGGTGATGTTGTTGCAAGATACAAAAGAATGCAAGG
>JAFDCA010000169.1 GCA_019313025.1 Deltaproteobacteria bacterium | reverse complement strand
TGGTCAGGCTCCCCCAACTTCATTTTAATGCATTGAAGCCCCACGACTTTTCCATCCTTTTCCACCACTTCAACAGGTGCCATGAGAAATTGAATGTCAATCCCTTCTTCAAGGGCATCTTCAATTTCCTCTTCACGGGCCGGCATCTCTGCATGGGTCCGTCTGTAAAGGATGCTGACCTTGTCTGCCCCAAGGCGCAACGCGGATCTTGCCGCATCGATGGCCACGTCCCCTCCACCCACGATAACGACATCACCTTTGAGGGCGGTTAAATCTCCCAAACAAACATCCCTTAGAAATTTAACCCCGGGAATCACACCATCGGTATCTTCCTTGGGAATGTTCAGTTTCATGTTGGCATGACAGCCAACGGCCAGGTACACGGCCTTGTATCCGTCAACCAGGAGACCATCAATGGTGATGTCCCGGCCCAGGGCCGTGTTATATTTAATCTCAACCCCCTGCCGGGTAATCCACTGTATTTCCTTTTCAAGGACATCCGGGGGAAGCCTGTAATCCGGGATGCCCACCCTGAGCATGCCGCCGGCCACTGGAAGGGCTTCGAAAATGGTCACCTTAAAACCGTCTCTGGCCAGAAAATAGGCCGCCGTAAGTCCGGCAGGTCCTGCACCGATAACGGCGATCCTTTCATCCCTTTTCGAAATATCCACCAGGGGGAAATTATCGATATCCACCTGATCCGCCACAAAACGTTTCAGGGCGCAGATGGAAATCGGTTTGTCCACCTCAGCTCTTCGACATGCGGTCTCGCAAGGATGGGGGCAAATCCGGCCGAGCACGCCTGGAAGGGGCAGCGTTCGGGTGATGACCTCCAGGGCCTCCTGATATTTGCCCTGGGCAATCATGGCCACATATCCATGGGCATTGACAGCGTTGGGACAGGCATGGGTGCAGGGCGATAGATCCCTTTTATCTATGGAATAGGCCCCGGGTACGGCCTGGGCGTAGGGCTTGTAAACCGCTTTTCGGTCTGTGAGACCCTCATCATAAAGACTTTCAAGGCTCACTGGACACACCTGGGTACAGTCCCCGCATGCGGTACATTTTTCGATATCGATATATCGTGCACCCTTGTTCAGCGTAACATTAAAATTACCGGCTTCACCGGTTATTTCGCTAATTTCAGATAAGGTGTGAAGCTCTATATTGATGTGCCGGCCGACCTCGACCAGTTTAGGTGAGATAATTCACATGGCACAGTCATTGGTCGGAAAGGTCTTGTCCAGTTGTGACATGATGCCGCCAATGGCCGGTGATCTTTCAACGAGATGAACATAAAATCCCGAATCAGCCAAATCCAGAGCGGATTGCATCCCGGCAATTCCACCCCCCGCAACCAGCACCGATCCGATGATATCTTTGGACATATTTAATTCTCCCTGGTAAAAATATTGGATTATCTGACAACCATCGTAAAAACAAACGTATATTTTTATATATCGTAAAAAATCATGTCAACATATAAAAGCTGATTTTTCAAGGCAAATGTATTTGAATCTCAATACACAGCAGAAAGCTTCGCTGCACCGAAATCAAATGGGTTTGCCTTGGCCGCGTTTCGTCTTCTTGACGTCACCAAGATGTTAGATTATTATGCCTGCAAGGCGATTCGAAGCTAAAATGTAAAAGATTTAAAAAAACAAATATATAAAACGGAATCTTACTATGGAGAACGAAAAGCTCAAAGCCGTTGAAACTGTTCAATTTCTAAAATCTTACATCAAAAAGACACCCCAAATCGGACTGATGACCGGAACCGGTCTCGGAGAAATTACAAAATTTCTGGATAAATCTGTATCCTTTGAATACAAAGACATCCCTCATTTTCCGGTATCAACGGTAAAAAGTCATCACGGAAGGCTTCTTTTCGGAGACATGTGTGGAGAACAGCTCATGGCCATGCAGGGACGGTTTCATCTTTATGAGGGGTATTCGCCTCTGGAAGTAAGCTTTCCCATACGGGTGATGCAAGAACTCGGCGTTAAGGTGCTGATCCTTTCTAATGCTGCCGGCGGTTTGAATCCCAAGTATACCGAAGGCGACATCATGATTATTATTGATCATATCAATTTGACCGGCTTAAACCCTTTGATCGGGCCAAATGAAGACAGCTGGGGAATCCGGTTTCCGGATATGACGGACGCTTATGATAAAGAACTGATCAAACTTGCCGAAACCGCCGGAAGAGATGAAGACATTCAATTGCAAAAAGGGGTGTATGTCGGCCTTAAAGGCCCGTCCCTCGAAACCTGTTCCGAGGTCCGCTTTTTAAGGACCATTGGTGCCGATGCCGTGGGTTTCTCAACCATTCAGGAAGTCATTGCCGCAGTCCACGCGGGTATAAAAGTGCTCGGCCTGTCAATCATTACCAACATTCACGATCCGGACAACCCGAAACCGATTACCGCTGAAGAAGTTATCGCTGTTGCTGATGAAGCTGCTCCAAGACTTGAAGCGATCATAAAGAATGTCGTCGCAACACTTTGTTAAGGCAAAAAAATAATGAATTATGATATTGTCATACAAAACGGCACGTTTATCACGATGAACTCTGATCTTGATATTATCAATAACGGTGTGCTCTGTATAAAAAACGATAAACTGGACAAAATTGAACCCCTTGAAAACAATGCGTCTCTTCCTATAGGAGAAACGATCATTGACGCCCATGGCGGTATCATTATGCCGGGCCTTGTCAACACCCACACCCACCTCCCCATGGCACTGTTCAGGGGTTTGGCAGATGACCTTCCCCTTTCCAAATGGTTAAATGAATATATTTTTCCTGCTGAAGCGAATCATATACACTCTGAATCCGTAAGAATCGGGGCGCTGCTTTCTTGTGCAGAAATGTTACTTTCGGGAACAACGACCTGCTGTGATGGATATTTTCATGAAGACAGTGTCGCATCAGCGGCAAATGAAATCGGGATCCGGGCGATATTGGGACAGGGGGTTATCGATTTTCCCGCACCGGGGGTGCCGAAACCGGAAAATAACGTCAATAATGCCATAACATTTATACAAAAATGGAAAAACATCTCGCCTCTAATTATCCCATCGATATTTTGCCACTCGCCCTATACCTGTTCCGGCGCCACCTTGAAAAAAGCCAAGGATGCTGCCGAGACCGAGGGTGTTCTTTTTCAGATTCATGTGGGGGAAACAAAGGATGAATGTCTTCAGATTCAGACAAAACATCACACCACACCCATAAAATACCTGGACAAGATGGGGATTATCGATAAAAACACACTTCTGATCCACGCCGTCTGGATGGATGACGATGATATCGAAATTATTGCCAAACGAAGGGGCAGCGTCTCCCACAACCCTGAAAGCAATATGAAGCTGGCTTCTGGGATTGCGCCGGTTCCGGCACTGTTGAAAGCCGGTGTAACGGTGGGTCTGGGTACGGACGGATGTGCCAGCAATAACAATCTGGATCTATTTTCAGAGATGGATACGGCAGCCAAACTCCACAAGGTGAGCGCCATGGACCCCATGCTGATGGATGCCGTTACCGTTCTGAAAATGGCCACCATTGAAGGGGCGAGATCTTTGGGACTTCATGATATCACCGGTTCATTGGAAGTCGGGAAACAGGCGGATGTCATCATCCTTGATACCCATAAACCTCATCTCGTGCCGGTTTACAACCCAGTTTCCCATATTGTTTATGCCGCACAAGGATCGGATGTTCAAGATGTCATTGTAAACGGACGTATCCTCGTCAAGGATCGGAAACTTCTGAGTGTCGATTTAGGGCACATCCTCGAAAAGGTTATTAATTTCAGCAAAAATATAAGCCCTAACCTGGCATAAACAACAGGGCTGGCACTGCATCTTGCCGCTATTCACGGAATCTTCGACCTGCGTTGTCAAAGGTTCACGGTAGACGACTACAGCACAAGTTCACCCAATTGTTGGGAAATTTCAATGGCTCCCCTCTGGGGCTTTTCTGACACGATTCTCTTATCGTGGGTTCGGTTGCAGCTGTGATGATCGATAGATGATATTTCAGACATGATCGCATATTAAATTCGTAACATACCTGCCATGACATGAAATCCGATTAAATAATAGGTATCAAATTCGAGTTTAAAATTTCAATTCAAGGTTGATTTCAGAGTTTCTTTTTTTCCTGCCATGGATATGTCACCCGTGAATGGAATGTAGCCTCTATGGAATGGGTCAGCGTCTCGACAATCTTCGCTATATCGCTCGTGGAGAAATTGCATTCGTCGAATTGACCATCCGCAATTCGTTTCACGATATTAAGAAGAATCATTTTTTCGATTTGTTCCTGTGTCGGCGCCTCCATGGATCTAAAAGTGGCCTCAACCGAATCTACGATCATCAATATCGCGGCTTCAAGGCTTTGGGGCTTTGGACCCGGATATCGGAAATCCGTTTTGCGGGGTTTGGGTTTATTATTTGCCTTGATGGCCTTGTTATAAAAAAATTCGACAAACAGCGTTCCATGATGCTGCTTGATAAGGTCCAATATCACTTCGGGGAGTCCATTCTCCCTCCCGATCTGCTCACCATGTTTTACATGACCGATGATAATTTGAGCGCTATCTAACGGGTCCATTGTATCATGAGGATTTTCGCCACTTGATTGGTTTTCAGAAAAAAAATTTGGGTCGGCCATCTTTCCGATATCATGATAGTAAGCCCCTGTCCTCAAAAGCAGGGTATTTGCCCCAACAGCCTCTCCCGCGGCTTGGGCAAGGGATGCCATTGTCATGCTATGTTGATAAGTTGCCGGTACTTTAGAGAAAAGATCTTTCAGAAGTGGGTGTTGGAGGTCGGAGTACTTTGCGAGTTTGAAGTTGGAAGTGGCATAACGGCCCACTTCCAATATGGGCAATAGACATAATGCAATGGGTCCGGATAGAATACCGCCTGTAAATGCCCAGCCCAGACTATTTGATAAACGCTTCTCGAAAACCATCGTCTTTAAAGACATCCAAATTTCGTTTGAATTCCCCAGCAAGGGGATGATGTTTTGCCACTTTATGGAAAACGCTAAAAGGACACCCACGTTAATCATTCCAACAACAATTGAAGGGAGGAAAATATGGATGCGTTTTCTTATCTTGGAAGATAACAAGACAGCAGACAAACCAGCGAAAGTGAAAAAAAGGAATATCTGAAAGGATCGACCTGAAAGCAGTGTCAGCAGTATTGCGCCGATTACCGAAGCCCAAGCGGCGGCAACTCTTCCCTGATTTAAGAGAATGATGATGAGTGGAAGCATGGCGAAAGGGACAAAATACAAGGGAAAGAAAGTGAACAAGAGGCAAGACTTGAAAAATAATACACTTATGATCAATAGAGAGAGGAGTGGACGGAAGTGGATAGTTTTCCGCTGTCCAGAACCCAATATTTTTAAAATAAACAAGTCATTGAATAATACTATCAGCAAAGTTACAATCATCACAAAGGGCATTTGGTTATAAAGATTTTTGTTGGCAAACTCCAAATGAGATACAACCAGCAATAAATCTTCTTCATCGAGCACTTTGCGAAACGGGACGAGGACATCACCGGGTTGGTAATGAATAACTTTTGAGGGATAACGCCTGACGATCTCTTCAATCCTTCTGTTGTTTTCATCTTTGTCATATTTCAGGGTCGGTAAAAGAGCGGATTGCAATATTTCTATAACAGGTTCCAAGATGCCTTTATCTACTTGCCAAAATAGTTTAGTGGCTTCGTCCTGTAATATGAAGCGAGCCTGTTTTAAAGTAAGGATTTCATCCGTTGGATGGGATACAATCCCCTTTGGATCAGGATATATCACCTCAACGGTAATTTTACCGCTGTAAGGGGTTGAGTCTTCAGCTATGATATTTTGCATGATGCTTTTTTCAACGGTCAAGATGCCGTTCAAAAGGTTCGTCATGTTTTGGTATCGAAGGAATTTGTCAGCTTCATTCAGATCGAGTTTCAATCCGAAAGCTTCTTGTAAATATTCTACCAACTCATTGCCTGTAAAAGGTTTTTGTTCTTGAAGGAATGAGATCTCTTTTATTAATTCCTCCATTCTTTTCATTGCTTTTTGAGCATTACCCGGAAGATAGGTATACAAAGGAACATACTGGGAAAGCGCAATATCGCGTCTGCCGCCGAGAGCCTTGTCTTGGTCAAAAGTAAAAAACCCTTGAGAACGTACGGTAAAAGGGACAGCCTTACCAAGTTTAGGTGGAACGACAGTGAAATAAACAAACTCGACATAGGATGCAAGTATGGTTGCGATAACAAGAATGATGTTGAGAAACAGTCTCATGTCGGTTAGTTCAAGGTTTAAAAATGAATGTTATAAAATATCAAAAACAATCGATTCGGTCAACCCGTCGAATTTTTATGATTATACAGAAATTAAAAGAGGTTATGTACCCTTTACAATGGCCTCTGGAGGTTGAGTTTAACCAACCTTCGGCTCGATCTTTCATCTTTTGGAAAGAACCCATGCATTATGAATAGGACTTTATTTGTCGTTTTCAGGTATGCACTCACGCGATTCCCACCAATCTTTGCCATAATTAATAAACAGCTGTTCACCGGCAGAGACTTCTTTTATTGTATGAAAAACGATCAGGTCACGATCTGAATCGTGCCAGTATTCGGTATTGTGATCGTCGGAGTGATTAAAAATACTTCCGCAGCCCAGGGGAAGCGAGTAGCATTCGGACGCTTCTTGCGGATCATCCTCTTCCGGTGCTATGTTATAAACGTAGTCGTCCATAATACCCGAGCAGTGTTCCTTCCTGATACGCAAGTGATAGCATTCTTCCAGTGTTGTATCGGCAGGAATATCTTCGGTTGCGAAAACACCATGGCCGAATTTACAGGGCGCCACAACCAGATTGGGGTGTCTAAATAATGATTGAGAGATTTGTTTGTTCATCTTTCCTTTTTGTTGCTTCATGGTGATTGCCATTTGACTTGCCGGTATTCCGGAGATCAATTTTCAATTTTCTCATATATTTGACTTTTATCCCATTGATACCGGAGTGGTCAATAAAAATAGAATCTATTTCAGTGGATGCCCCATAAGGTTTTCACCAAAAGATTCGCATTTAAGTATTTAATATTATATTAAATATTTAGTTTAAACACTATATCACAAGTTTAATAAAAATAGCGTAAGACTGCGGGCGTAAGTCTTTGGATGTCAAACGATATATTAGTTTCGTCCGTTGGCAAATCAATCAAACAATGATAAAAGGAAACGGTTTTTAAAAAAACTAACTGAAGGTTCGACGAAAACACGAAGAATAATCATGAGTTCATATCAAAAAGAACAGGCGGAAGCGCTGAATATGGTATATCGTCATCTAAAGAAAATTTCCGCGCAGGAAAGGAAGCGACTTTTATTACAGATTTCTGATTATCTAATGTTTCGTAATGCCGTGGATATATTTCTTGTTGAGCATTTTGAAAACATATGCACCCAAAAGTGCTATCAAAGCCAAAAAAGTGCCTGCTGTTCCCGTGATAGTACTATCACGTTTTTCGCAGATGTGGTGGTGAACATATTGGTATCGACAAAAACGGATGTGGAAGCCTTGATGAGGGTGCTTGAAAAGCCCAATGATGGATTTAAATGTGTTTATCTGGGGGATCATGGGTGTCTGTGGCAAATCAAGCCGATCATTTGCCAGATGTTTCTTTGTGATCCGGCCAAAGAATCGGTATTCAAAGAAAAACCCTTGGCGAATACATTATGGTTGGAATTGAAGCAGAGAGAGAAACATTACCGGTGGCCTGACCGACCGGTTCTTTTTGATGATCTTGAAAAATATTTTATGGCTGCAGGATGTTCTTCCCCGCTGATGTATCTCCATAACAGCCCGGGACTTTTGCGCGTGAAGGAACGGGCAAAAAAAAATAACCAGAAATAATCGTAAAATTCTTTTCGCCCAATATAAAAGTTCATGCGGTTTTTTCACAGGTAATTTTTTTTAAAAAAAGTGTTGCAATTTATAAAATTTTATGTTTAATAAAATAAACATTTCGATTTCAATTTTATTGCCGGGGGGATGAATATGGCGGTTCATAGCTTTGAATCATTTTTACAACGGGTTTTCGAAGCCACAGGGATTGCTTCACAAACCGAATTGGCGTCTGCGTTGAATATCAACCGATCGGCCATCACCCAAGCCCGTAAAAAAGATACCATTCCGGACAAATGGATCTTGAAGCTGTATCGAACCTTTGGTTTAAACCCTGACTGGATTGAAACCGGTTTTGGCCCGACCTTTTTGAAGCAATCTCATCCAAACGATTCTCTTTTCAAGAATGTTCCAAAGGTTAGGGCCCGATTGAGTGCGGGGGGCGGTTCTTTTGAAGTCGGATCTGAAATAGAAGGGTATTACGGCTTCCGAAAGGACTGGCTGACAACCAAAGGAAACGTAAATAAGATGGTCTTAATGGACATTTTTGGAAACAGTATGGAACCTGAAATAAAAGATGGAGACACCGTACTTATCGATGAGTCTCAAAAGGACATTTTAGCCGGTGCTATCTATGCTGTGGGCATTGATGATACCATAATGGTCAAAAGACTGGAAAAACATCCCAACAAACTGGTTTTGCACAGTGATAACAAAGAATATTCTCCTATTTATCTTCAGGGCAGTGAAATAAACAGCATCCGTATTATTGGAAAAGTCATCTGGACCTGCAGGGAATTCAGGTAATTTTTTTTGCTGTTGAGGTTAATAAATATAAACAAATGATTATATAAATTAACTGACGGAAGGGTCAAAATGCAACATGAATTTTTAGGAGATGAACAATGACGATACAACACCGTTATTCAGATCATTACGAAAATTATGAATATCATGGAAACACTGCCGTAGAAATCACCTTTATAAAGAACGGAGTTACCATCAAACGAGACTGGATATTATTTGATACCGTTCAGGAAGCGCAAGATTTTTTTTATGAAAACCACTAGGCGGCTTTTTTTTAGAGGAGGATACCATGTTCGATAGAATCATCGATGGTTTGTTGGATTTTGTTTTTATGGTTATGATTTTACTGCTGTCGATCTTGGGAACGTTGGTTGTGGGTTTGTAACTTACTGTATGTTATCTGTTATTTGTCAGTCGGATTTCCACTTTGTCTTTCAGATAGTCTTTAACAGCCGCTATGGGGACTTCTTTTCTGTGAAAGATTCCGGCCGCCAGCGCGGATTCTGCTTTTGTTTTTGTAAACACCTCATAAAAATGCTCCACACATCCGGCACCACTGGATGCAATAACCGGAATGGTTACAGCGTTTTTGACCGCATTGACAAGCTCAATATCGTAACCCGAATTTGTGCCGTCTTTATCGATACAGTTTAACAGTATTTCTCCGGCACCTAACTTTTCACAGACCTGTGCAAGGGTTATGGCATCCAGATTTCTGCCCTCTCTACCGCCCTTGATGGTGCACTGATACCAGCAATACCTTTCGCCATGGGGCCCCTTGATATCTGTTTCAATAACATAATGACTGACATTATCCGGCGACGATACATAAACTCTCCGGGGATCGATGGATACAACAACGGCCTGGGCACCATAGACTTCGGATATCTGTTCGATGGAGCTTTTTCCGGTCATTTTGCCGGTTTTGATATAATCTTCAGCAATTAAGACCGCATCACTTCCAATGGAAATTTTGTCGGCACCTGACCGAAAATAGGCTGAAGCAACCTCCAGAGCGGTATATGTCCTTCCCTTTTGATCTGTATAATCTCGAATACCGCCACCGATGGTTAATGGAACAAAGACATGTTCGGACGTTTTTTTTAATACCGACAACATGGGGATATCTTCCAAAGGGAAATCCCTGAACCCGGTAATGTTCAGAAAAGTAATTTCGTCGGCTCCTTCCAGGTAATATCTTTCGGCAAGTTCAACCGGCTTGCCGAGATTTCTGACATCGCCCTTTTCTCTGACATCGTATTGATCACCCTTTGTCACTACCAAATCTCCATTGTCATTGGATCGGACATCCAGACAGGCGATGATCCTCTTGGCCAGCCGGGTTTCATGGGAAACATAACTCAATGTTATTTGTTCACGGGGAGACTGGATAAAATTTTTTAGTAGTTTTATCCCTGAATTTCCGCTCTTTTCCGGATGGAACTGTGTTGCCGTGATGTTGTCTTTTTGAATACTGCTCACAAACGCTGTGCCATAGTTGGTTGTGGTCAACACAACGAGGTCGTCATCGGGTTCAACGTAGAATGAATGCACAAAATAAAACTTTTCCTCCCAACGAAGCCCGCTGAAGATCTGACTCGATTTTTTTATGTTAACGCCATTCCATCCAATATGTGGCACCGAGAGACTGATGTCGAATTTTTTAACCTGTCCTGAAAAAAAGCCCAAACCCTTTGTATCCGGTGCTTCTTCACTTTTATCAAACAGCGCATGCAACCCCAGGCAAATACCAAAGAACGGTCTGCCGGAGCGCAGATAATCTATTAACGGATTCACATATTGCTTTTGATACAGGATACGCATCATACTGCCGAAATTACCGACACCGGGAAAGACCAATTTTTCAGCAGACAAAATATCATCCACATCAGAGACAACTTTCACGTTTTCTCCAATATTTTCTATGGCATTGATGACGCTTCGAACATTGCCGGCGCCGTAATCCAACAGTGTTATCATGGGTGGTCTCTATCTTTTTTGGAATCGATGAAAAAATCTTTCTTATTTCAGCTTAAAATAACTGTGCCCAATGATCAAGTATCATTTTAAGACATCTCGGGCATCAACTGAATCCCATGAAAAATTGACGCACTTAGCGTTTATTTTGCAGATATTCCTTTTTTTCGCAAAAATTCCAATTAATGAACAAAAAAATGTGCCGTGAAGAATCTTAAAAGAAATCATATCAACAGATTACAGGATCGCTGCACCTCGATTATTGACATTTTTTCTTAAATGAGCATTTTAATACTACATAGTGGTAATTTTGTCATCCGATGATCTATCCTTGATACGGTTTCGGATATTTTTTCCAAAATTCAGTTACTCCTGACAGGTGAGATACGTTTTCTTTATGTTGAATTTAAAGATGAGGTTGTGAATAACCGGATTAGGGTATTTAATGAATATCCTTTATCAACAAAGGTAGTTAAAATGTACTCGAAAATAAAATCATCCGGACGGCAACGGGTTGAATTAAATGAAGAAATATTAAAAAAAATTCTTAAAAGAATTTCCAGTGGCAGGATATCTGAGATGGCTGATGATATCGGTCTGCCCTACGATTTGATTTATAATTTGGTGCATGGAAGGATTAACTCCCTTTCGGCAGAAAATTATAAATTGATTTTTGGTGAAGAGCCGCCGAAACAGGCTGTAAAAAGAGTTGATGGTTCATATTTTAGAAAAATGGTGCAGTTATGGTTGTATTTGAATGACGATGTGTCAGAAGCGGATCTTTACAGGGAATTATATCGAAATAAAAATGTTAAGAGGGTCGACTATAGAATTTTTAGCGAAGTGACTCAGACTGTTGAGAAAAAAGTTGAACAAGTCATGGAACAAAAATTTATCGATCAGGGATTTGACAGGTTTGATATCAAAGAATTGACAAGAGAACTCAACTTAATTGAGAGACAAGAACGCGTCCTTTATGAAGACATAAGACCTGTTTTAAGCTTTTTGGCAGCGACTTTAGAAATTAATCCGACACGTATATTAAATCAATGGTATGTTCGCTATGAAGACGGTGAGTTAAAAACGGTCAGTAAAAAGGTTTATGATGATGCGCTGGAGCTTAAAAAGAGAGCAGAGAATGCCTTGGACTTAGGTTCAAGGTATGAAGTTGAAAAAATCCGGGAAGAAATCTATGGAAAAAAAAGGGGATATGTATTGTTTTCCGAGATCGAAGAGGAACTGGAATTTTTAAGAAAGTTTGGAGCAAAAAACCCCAGACAATACTTAGGAAGAAGTGTCACGCATTATAAAAAATCAAGACTAAAAAGAATCGCTTTATGGAGGGCTTTGAAAATAAAAAATGCATGTCGCAAACTCATTGATGACCAACCGGAAATCGCGCTTACATCTCTTCCAAATTCTCATCGAAAAAAAAGGTTAAAAAAATTGCTCACGGTTTTAAAATTGTATTCAATTTCGAAAGTAATAAAAGATGAAGAAAATATTGAAAGATCGATATTAATGCCCGCACACTATCATGAACAATACCATACGAACGCTTATGGATTGATAAGTCTAAACAAAGCAGGGTATTTTTTGGGGATGAGCAAAATCGCCTTCGACTTGTTGGTTTCAGAAAATCTTGATGTATTCAGAAGAATTGGTAAATATAATAAAGAATGGTACTTACCATATCTATATCTAAAAAAAATCAAAGAAAAAAATGGGTTTGATATCGTAAAAGCGAAATATGAAATGTTGGCCCAAAAATATAAAACCTGAATTTTATACAATGCTCCAGAGGCGGAAGACAAATCCACAAATTTTTTTAAGCGGATCCTTCAAGCATTTCCATAAACTTCTGCTGCATTTTTTGGGTCACCTCTTTTCGGTCATGGCCTTCACGCAGCCGTTGTCCCAAAAGTTTGCCTGCATCGACGGCTGCCATCATCACTTCCGGCTGTTTGGTGACATTGGGAATCATTCCCTCGGTGATTTTTACGCCATCTCCGTAAAGCATATGTGGCACACCCACCTTGCAGGTTTCGCCGTAGCCGCAAGTGAAACAGGACGCAGCCCCTTGGCCGGTGACTTTGGCCACGGTTTCAACAAAGTTATACGCGAAAAATTTTTCGATATCATCCGCCGGGAACTGACCAGAAGTGCCGCCGACCCCCACGGCAACCCCCAGTTTGCCCCAAAGGGTGTCGCCTTCTTGATGCCGGAATTGAAACCAGCGTTCCAAAAATGCATGTGTGACGGCATTCAAGGTTGAATAGTAGTTGGGAGCGCCCATCACAAAGGCATCCGCTTCAACCACTTTGTCACGAAGTTCCACCAAATCATCTTCAACTTTACATATATTGTCTTTTACACATCCTAAGCATGCAATGCACCCGGATATTTTTTTCCCCTTTAATGAAATTAGCTGATAATCACATCCGGTATTTTCAAGTACGGTTTGAACCAGTGTATACACACCGGATTGTTTTTCTTTGCGCGTGCTGCCGGCGATTCCAAGAATTTTCATATTTTCCTCCTGTGGTTAAAATTTTGAAAAGCCGAATGAATTAAACTATGTCAGAAACATTTCCTGCTGTCAAATGTACCAGCAAAAATATGCAACTCAGATAAATTTAATATTCAATAATAACAAACAATTAAATTCAAAAAAGCTTAAAAAAATAGTTGTATTGTTTTTACATCAACCCTTAAGAAATTGGTAATATGATATTTGGCTTTCAAAACCAATTAACTTATGAAACAGACCTGCTTTGTCCATTGATGATAGGTTTTACCTATAATGAATCGATCGTTATTATGGCATTGACCACTGGGTTTTCGCGCTTATATTCAAATTGTTAAAAATGAAAAGAAATACAAGCGTTGATACTAAGTAAATCATAGGGACTGAAAAGGAGATCAATATGAATTTAAAAGAATACTTTGAAAACACAAAGGGTCTTGGTGTGATTGCCACTGCCGATTCAGACGGCAGAGTCAATGCGGCGGTTTACGCAAGACCCCACGTCATGGAAGATGGATTGATGGCGTTTATTATGCTAGATCGAACCACACACGCGAACACCCAGGAAAATCCTCATGCAACATTTCTTTTTAAGGAAGAAGGACCGGGATACAATGGAAAACGGCTATATTTGACCAAAGTCAAGGAGGAGGAAGACGCTGAACTGATTAAACGCCTCAGTCGAAGAAGTTATCCATCGGACAAAAGCGGCAAAGACGCAAAATTTCTGGTGTATTTTAAGTTGGACAAAGAGCGCCCTCTCATCGGGGATTGAATTGTTGACCCAAATAAGGTTCTTTTCAGCAGCGTCAAAACCGGTATAAGGACACAGCCGAGTGAAAGACTATAGGTTCACGTTTAACTATACCTGTAACTGTTTTTTTAAAGCAGCATAAATTCTGTTATACGTGGGAACAGATAGGCCATGCTTTCCGGCTTCACGGACGATATAGCCGGTGAATGTCTCCAGCTCGGTCTTATTTTCTTTTTCAAAATCCATCTGCATTGAGGTTTTGATTTCATGGGGAAAGGTACTTACTTTCGCTAAGATTTCTTTTCTGATGTTTTTGGGAAGTTCAATCCGCTTTGCCTCGGAAACACGAAAAACTTCCGTAAGAAGATCATTCAACAGCTCTTTGCCTTTTTCACTATCGATAACACCTCTCATGGTTTTATTCAGATAAGTGGTTGCAGTGGCAAATGCAGAGATAAGAACATACTTTTCCCATACAATATTTTCAATGTCTGTTCTGTATTCAGCATCTATATGTGCGTCTTTCAAAATATTTTCTATATTGTTTGCTTCCATTTTATTATTGGATTCATTTCCAAAAAAAAGTTTGTTTAGCGAGCCTGCCTGTTGAACCACACCGGGACGGACGATGTGTGCGCCGATGTATACGCATCCGTTAAATATTATTCCTTTGGCCAGTAAAGCACTCAGCCGGTCGGCATTGTCCACGCCGTTAAGCAAAGAGATAACGACCGTATTCTCATCGATGGAGTGCGAAAGCAATTGTGCGCTTTCTTCGAGACCATAGGCTTTTACGCAGAAGATGACACAATCAAACATTCCACAACCGGATGGCGTATTGGTGGCCAAATCGGGTCTGACGGTAAACGTCTCTTTCTGTGTGATCAGTTTCAACCCATTTTTCTTTATTTGCTTGAGGTGATCTCCCCTGGCGATGAATATAATTTCGACATCCTCATCGCCTGAATACCGTTTTGCCAACAGGCCGCCATAATACCCCCCCACACCGCCGATTCCTACGATTGCTATTCTCATTTGTTGTTTCTCCGATACGCATTAACCGTTACTTTCTTCTTCAAATAGCTTCAGGTTTGTCTTCAGCATGGCTCCCTGCATTAAATCCTTCAT
>JAFDCA010000168.1 GCA_019313025.1 Deltaproteobacteria bacterium | reverse complement strand
TGATGGCGGTTTTTTCATTTTTTAGTTTGATTCAAAAAAAATTTGACCGAAATAATGGATTGGCAGATGATTTATACAACGAAATTGGAAGGTTGTAAAAATTCGACTAAGGCACGAAACCCACAATTTTCGAGAAGCTAAAATTTTGTATATTTGTCATTGTGCAACCTGCAAAAAGCATCAGCCGCAATAGAAGCACCGATTTTAAAGTCAAAGATCTCATATTAGACGACACTTATCTTCTTTTGGAAAGCTTGGATCTGCTTGCCGATTCTTTTCATTTCTACCTTCTTCTTGTTTGTGGTTGACAGATTGTTCCTGATGTACCACTAACTTACAGAAGACATGGTAATTTTCATTATGGTTACCGTATTTTCAAGGAATCGGGGGTTTGGGTAAAACCCGCTTTTGAATCACCCCAACTTTGTCCGGGATTTTATAGGATAACAGTTCACCAAAGACGCAAGGAGGCAACATGTTAAAAAAAGGCAAAAAACCTGAAGATGTCAAGGGCGATGTTTATGACAAAATAACAGAACAGAAAACGGTCACACCGATTTCGCGCCCAGAAACAACAACAGAAGAAACAATAATTGGCGAAAAAATCTCCATTGAAGGCGACATTCGCGGAGAGGAACATCTCGTTATTGAGGGTTCAATGAAAGGTAACGTCGAGATGGAAAAGAATAATTTTACAATTGGTTCAAAGGGGCGAGTAGAAGGTGAGATCAATGCCCAGAATGTAAAGGTCAGCGGCCAAATGATTGGAAATATCAAGACCCACGGCAAGGTTGAAATCACCAAAGAGGCCGATTTTATGGGTGACATCAAGGCAAAAAGCATCTCGGTGGAAGATGGTGCCTATTTTAAGGGATCAATCGAACTTGAAAAAGAGCCTCATAGAAAGACGGCATTAGCAGCAAAATCAACAACCGTTGCAACCACTCAGCCACTTAATGAGCCAAAGGCCCAAACGGCCAAAAATGATACTTAGGAGAATTGATTTTTGACAACTCCAACTGCACCAGTTCATAATTATTCACATCCTGGTTCCTCCTTTGATGACTATACCAGCATGATGCTTCAGCTGTATGTTGAAACCCTGAACAAATACTCGACAGCTCAGGTCCTTGATGTGGGGCCCGTTTGTGAAGAAAATATCACCTATTTCGCACAAAGGATAAAGCGGATTTATGTCTGTGATATGTTTTTACGACTAAGCCGGAACCGGCATAAAGATTTGCCGACTGAAAAGGTGTGGGAACATTTAGATTATGCCCCTAACAGTTTCGATGGTATCAATCTGTGGGATTTTATTGATCATTTAAATGATGATGATATCGGCAGATTAGTAAACCTTTGCCATACCGCTCTTGAACCAGGAGGAATGATGATGGTAACTAGTTTTGAAGAGCAATCGACACCATCGAAAATCCATTCCTTCGTCATTAAGGATAGCTATCGATTAAACTTTCGCCTTCAAAATCACCTGGATTTACCTTGTTATTACCGCAGTAACAGAATTATTACAGACATGTTGTCAGAATTTCAAACGGTTAACTCTTTTATTTATCGGAATGGTGTAAGGGAGTTTTTATGCAGACGTGATTAGCGTATCACTAAGACTTATATTTCAAATATCAAATTGAATTTAAGAGTTTTTCAAGAAAGGTTTATCAACAAAAATAGTTAAAGGAAGGTAACTTGTAAGCGCTTCAGGGAAGTGAATTTTATTTATGCAGGAAATGCAAAGCATTGCAGAAAACAAAAGCGTTAGATATCACCGCCATTGCAATCAAAGCAATGATGAGGATATCGGACGCAAAATATATTCACCCATTGTGATCTATTCAACCGTATGAAACGTCCACCGAGGATTGTTGACGTTTGTATTTTTTCAGAAGGTCATCAATGGCTTCTTCAAGAAGATCATTTTGGCGCACATCCAACTGCGCAGCTAGAACTTTGATTTCCTTGACTAAATCAGTATCCAAGGTGGTGTTGTACATTTTTCTTTTTCCCATGCTATATCCATCCTCTTGTAGAAGTATCGGTAACTACAAAATGAACTTTAATGAAAAAAGGGCGGCCCCCGGGTTTAGACCGCCCTCTAAAGAAGGAATTAATGAGAAATAAATAACCCATCTAAGAGTTATTAATAGAATCTTATCACAATGAAGAAAAATCGCAACACGAAAATTTTAAGTATTTGAAATTTAATATAAAAATAGATGGGGAGATCTGTGCCTAGAACGGTCCGCTTGAGGCATAGGCTACAAAGAACAACAGGAATGTTATGACTGTAATTAAAAGTTTAATCATCAAGGTATTGGATTTTATCGCTTATAAGACCTGTGACTATGTATAAAAAAGTATAAGCCCAAAAAACATTAAACTGAAACCAACGATTGTCAGGGTGCTCATCTCCCCAAATCTCTTAGTAACTTTTTTTAATTATGAAAAATATCAGAACCCAAATTGGTATTGATATCATTAGGGTTGTTATAAATTCTCCGAATATTGTCATGTTTGTATGTATCCAAAAAGAAAGGGGCAACGTCAAGTTACCCCCCCGAGCAAAAGTTTGAGTGGACAATTATCAGGACAATTAAATTTTATCATAGCACAAGTTGGTTAAAGGTCAAGAAAAAGTCGATTTTACACAGGTGTACAGGTTTTTAATGGAAATTTACTCAAGCTCCTCGGAGGCATTCCGGACTTTGCGCTCCATAATTTCAATTCCGTTTACAAGATCAGCAGGCGGTTTATTCCCGGCACTTTCATATAGGGATTTAAGATACTACAAATTCAGATATCCTCTACCTAGTTGGATGAAATTTTTTTTGTATTCAGTCATATATCAATTATCGCTCTTATTCAGATCGGATATAAGGGCGTTTAGTTCATCATCTGGAATACCGGCTAAACATCCGACGGTAAAAGCTTTTAACGTTAAGTCCTCAGGCACTTCTTTACCATTGTTACGAAGTTTAGAAATTTCATAGGATAATTCCAGATAGTCAGATTTGTATTGCAGAACAAATTCGAAGTTTGTTGCCATATTGGTCCTCATGAATTTTTGGTTTTTAAGTCGATCTGAACAAGAGTCTCAGCAAGCTCATTAAAAAGGTATTCTGGTGGATCAATTCCTTCTAACTGATAATCTAAAAATCTGTAACGCAAATGCATAACATACTGTTGCATTATGCTGAGGCCTTTTTTGTCCTCAGGAGACATGTACATATATTAAATATCGGTTCTTTTAGTATGAAACGTTAGGGCAAAATTTTAATCAAACTCAAATTGGATTTGCTTCCGGGAGTTCTTACCCAGAAGTATTTTAGGAAACACGCTGGTAGGCTAAGCCAAGACGGTTACTTTAGCCGTGGGCATCTGGGGTATTTTCGCATAGCCTTTCTAAATTATGCCAAAAGGTTGACATTTACATTTCATTGATTAAATAGACTTGCGGTGCTGTTGAAGTTGAGCTGATTTATTTTGATCTTATATTGCACTATCAGGGGTGGCTCTTCGGAGTCACCCTTTTCATTTTGTAAGCCCATTACCTGCTGAACCAACCCCTAATACTGTGTTTAATAATTTTATATTGCATGTAGATATAAGATCGATATAGTTTGGTTCTGGATATATACTGGATAACATATGAGGAGGCTGGGCTATGAAGGATCTGGTTACTGCAACTTTGCAAGCACTTGTTGACCATCCGGGAGAGGTTTCTGTTAATGAAATCGGTAGCGACCATACAACAGTGTTGGAAGTAAGAGTCGCTAAAACGGATATGGGAAAAATCATTGGAAAAAGGGGCAGAACGGCCCAAGCAATCAGGACAATAATGAGTGCAGTCGCTGAAAAGTTTCGGAAGCGATACATACTCGAGATTGTTGAGTGACGGAATATGATATCAAGTCAATCGTTTTGTTGATAAATTATATATCACTACTTGGCGCCATACTGACCTTATAGCCCAAATTTCAAATATGATAGCCTTTCCCTACCGGCAATAATCTTCTGAATATTTTTTCACATAATTTTTCATCTTTTTTCACAAGTTCACATCGATGAGTTACTGAAATTTACCCTATCTTTCTGATAATATTTATTTTTTAGTTTTTCCACTTTGTTGGCATACCAATTGCTACCCATTCTTTATGGTTGATCAGGTTGTAAAAGATAAAAATGTAGTTTCGTTTTTGAATTATAGATTAATCACCTCCTGATCGTAACCACCATCTTAAAGGGGTCGAACTAAAAACCAAAGCTTCATGGTCTTTGGTAAAACCTCCCTAATTTTCTTTTAAAATACTGTAGAGCGGGAGTAGCTTAATTGGTAAAGCTTCAATCTTCCAAATTGTATGTTGCAAGTTCGAGTCTTGCCTCCCTCTCCGTATATCTTTACAATGAATAAAGGTTTTAAAATGAAGATTGTGATGCCAAACATGAGCAAACCTGAAGGACCTCTCACAGTGTGCAATTGTCCTGATACAAATGTTAGAAAAGAACAAAGAAAATGTCATGCATTCTGTGAGGGCAAAAAGGGATATTGTGCATATTATCGAACATCAATAGGTTCTTGCGCCAATTATGATGGATATTTTTCAACTGTCAAAAATCGATGAAAATCTAATTTCGACTATGCAGCTTGCGCAATGATTTCATTTTCTATGTTGATATATGATTTGATGACTATCTTTCGTCAAGCTTTGCACAACAACTAAAATATTACCTTTGAAGGATAAATGATGTTAATGATCTTAGATATAATGCGTTTTGGTTTTGCCATAATAGTTGCTTTCCTGATGGTGGTCGTTTTGTTTTTATTAGTGAAAAAAGATCTAAAATTAAAAAGGGAATAAAAGTGTTATGTGGCGTAAAATAATATTCAGCTTTTCAGTCTTAACTAGTGCCTTGCTGATGGCTATTTCTTTGTGGGTAATGTTTTTTATGATCTATTTTGGTTAGTGAAGATTCGGTCTATTCAAAAAAAGTAAACAGCTCTTCTTTTTCCTATCCGCTATAGCTATTTTTTAGAAATTCTTTAAAAAGAGGATCAAAAATCATTATGGAAAATACACTTAAAAGTAATTATCGGTC
>JAFDCA010000167.1 GCA_019313025.1 Deltaproteobacteria bacterium | reverse complement strand
TTGCTGGGGTGATAGTGTCTCTGGTGAAATGATTTTAGCTGATGGTAGGTCAACTGAGGAATAACCACAGGATCACCGCCGGAATTAAATCTGTAAGTCGTCTCCGGATAAAGGGCGTTTAAAATGGACCGGACCATCACCTGGTTCGGTGATGACATAGCCCCTTTCATTTCGTTGTATACGACGCCTCTGTAAACAAGTTTCAACGATTCGGTGTCTTCGGGGTCACCCTCTATCTCAATACGATGTCCCTCCTGCTTGAAGCTGAGTTCTTCGATATTGGGATAAAAGACAGAATCCAGATAGACATCCATCAGATTATAAAAGTCTTTTTTATTCTGGGTTGAAAACGGATACATGGTCCAGTCGGATGAGGTGAACGCGTTCATGAACGTACTTAAACTTCTTTTGAGCATGGAAAAAAAAGGGTCGTGTACCGGAAATTTTCTGGAACCACATAAAACCGTATGTTCTAAAATATGTGCCACACCGGTGGAGTCCGATGGAACGGTTTTAAAGGCGACACTAAACGTGTTTTCTTCATCGCCGTTGCTGATGTGAGCGTGGCGGGCGCCGGTATGGGCGTGTTCAAGAAGATATAGAAAGGAATTAATTTCTTTGAGTGCGATAATCTTTTTTATGGAATAGCCTAAAATACTTGAGGCCTGTTGCAAATCGGGGTTGTTTCTATCAAAAGATGGTTTCATAAAGGACTACCTGATAATGTTTGATAAGAAAAAAAACAAATTTGAATTAGGAAGCGATATAAATTCCACGGCTCTTTCGGGAGATTTTTTTCATTTTGTGCAGTCGATAAATAATGTTACGAAGTTTTTTTTCTCCCAAACCGGTCTTCTCCTGAATTTCGGAAAATCCGACACCTTTTTTGAAACGTTTGACCACTTCGAGAACCATATTAGAAGAGGAGTCAGCAGATCTTGACGATGGTGTTCTTTCTTTTAAGGATTTTAAAGTAGAAATGCGTCTGCCTCTACCGTAAAATTCGGATTCTTTAATCACTTTTTCAAGTCGATCCATCCTCTCCATCAGCTTTTCAATGTCCTTCTTTGTCGGGATATTATAGTACTGCATAAAGAATTTAACCATCGCATCAAAGCTGACCGATTTCCCTTTTTTTCTGGCCATGTGTTCCTCCCTTTCTTATGCTGATTCCATGATTATGTTGGAAATTTTCCCAGAAAAGGCTTAATGTGACCTCATCAAAAATTGGATAAAAAGTCAAGCAAATGCTATAGAGAACGGGCAGTCAACCATTGAAATGTTGAAAATTGTGATTTTTCGTGATAGTCCTAAACGATAAAAGAACGCAGCCGGTCGGAAAAATTTCTTAAGGCAAAATTGTCCGGATGCAATCGTTAAATAGATGAAAGACACAAAACAAGACTCAAATATCAAAACATCTCCAGGACGATTTCACAGGCATAGCATTAGTGACTTTATAGACCGCGTTAAAAACCTCGAGGGGGATTCTCATTATATCGCCATGGGTATGGCTATCGGCGTTTTTATCGGCATAACGCCAACAATGCCGTTTCACACGGTTCTCGCTGTTGGATTGGCGATAATTCTTCGAGGAAGCAAAGCCGCTGCGGCACTGGGGGTCTGGTTTTGCAACCCCATCACCGCTCCGATTTTCTATTGGGGAAGTTACAAGGCGGGAATGTATCTTCTTGGGAATCCTGCGCCGTTTGATGTAAAATACGAGTCGATTCTGGAACTTTTAGATCTGGGGATGGATGTTACAATTGCCATGATCATGGGCGGTGTCATACTGGGAATTTTACCCGGCATTGCGTCTTATTTCATCACCCGAAAAATTATTACGACCCTGCGATTGCGCAAGGCATCAAAAGGGTAAATTTTTACCCGTTTTTCGAATGACACAATGACGTCACCAAAAATACTACTTGCCGCTCATAAAATTCGACCTAAAAAACAACTGGGGCAGAATTTTATCGTCAATCCGGCTTTCACGGAGATGATTGTTAAACGTGCCGGAATATTACCCGAAGATATGGTTCTAGAAATCGGACCGGGGTTGGGTGCGCTGACCATTCCTCTGGCTCGCAGAGCCAAGAAGATTTTTGCGGTTGAAAAAGATCGCCAAATCATCCCTATTTTAAATAGGGAGATTCTCGTCAGCGGGCTTACAAATATTTCCATTATTGAGAAAGACATTTTGTCCGTCGATATAAAAAAGCTGGTAGAAGACCTCGGCGGAAAAATAGTGGTTATGGGCAATCTTCCTTATAATATTTCTTCTCAGATTCTTGTTCAGCTGATTCGGTCAAGAGAGGGTATAAGTCGGGCCGTTCTCATGTTTCAGAAAGAACTGGCCCAGCGCCTCACGGCAGAAACCGGATGCAAGGAGTATGGACGGCTTACCGTCATGTTGCGTTATTGTTCGGATATCAAAAAGATAGTCGACGCGAAAGCCTCTATTTTTTTCCCAAAACCAAAAGTAGACTCTGAAGTCCTGGAATTGAAATTTAAGAAAAAAATCGACCATAAGGCTGCCGATGAGGCATTTTTATTTAAAGTCATCAAATCGGGTTTCGGAAACAGACGAAAAACCCTGAAGAATGCGTTGGCTGCCAGCGAACTCAACATGGACCCTCATACAGCAAAGGAAATACTTGAGACGTCGGGTATCGATCCCATTCGTCGTGCGGAGACGCTGACTGTAGAAGAGTTTGTAAGGCTGAGCAACAATTTACTTCCTATCGTGGCTTTATGATAATTGCTGCAGACTTGTCGTTAACCAGATATTTCTTCGCGATATTTGACATCTTCTCCTTTGTAATAGATGCATAATCCTTCAGAATCGTCCGGCTCCAATCTATCTTTTGAGGATGTATTTTAGAACCCGTTAGAACCGTATCGAGCCAGTAACTGTTTTTTCGAAACATATCTTTTATGTTGGTCAATGTCGGTTCTTTGGCCCGGTTCAGTTCATCTTGCGTGACACCCTTTTTTGCAAGATTTGATACGATTTTCTTTATCTCTTTTATGATCATATCCGACTCGTTAGGATCAATGGTGGCCATCGTCTGAAGGACGCCATATCCCGGGTATGCTCTGCTGGGCCTGTTAAATGCAAAGGTGGAATATGCGGATCCCTGCTTTTCTCGTATTTGCTCACGAAGCCTGTCTGAGATAATATCCGACAGAATAGACAAACGTCGTGTCAGGTTGATATTCCAAATATCTTCCGTTGGATAAGCGACAACGATGAGTGCTTTTGAAAATTTTGTCCGAACAGATAGGGTCTGAGATTGACCAACGGGAAAAACGGGCAGCTTTAATTCGTTTTGTGTGTTGACTGTGGGATTTAAAGTGAGGCTTCCAAAATACCGGGCTGTTAATTGGATGACTGAATCGATATCAATATCTCCGACAACTGAGATTTCAATGTCATTATTTCCGATTAAAGGATTGAGCCATGATTTAATATCATCAAGGGTCAATTTATTGAATGTTTCATCATCGGGAAGACCGAATCGATGGTCTCCTCCTGCAAGAAAACGACTGCCGGAAAGTGCCATTGCGCCTTCGATTGAACTGGAAAGTTCCGTGTATTTTTGCCTGTATCGTTTCAAAGAGAGTTCATAAGCATCTTCTCTAAAGCCGGGATCGATAATATGGGCGTAAAGAAGTTGAAACAGCAACGTCACTTCATTTGAAACAGTCTCTCCTTTGAACAAAAAGCGATCTTCGTCGATACTAAACGTAATGTGAGTGCTTTTGCCGGCCATGGCCCGTTCAATTTCGTCTTTTGTAAGGGTACCGAGACCGCTTTCATTTATGACATTTTCAGTTAACAACGCCAGCCCCGGTTTATCAAAAGGTTCACAGGATTTACCCCGCCCAAAGGTGAGATTAACCAATACCTGATTGGATTCAAAATCGGTTTTTTTAAGGTTCAGGCGGACACCGTTTCTAAAATCCACCTGGATAATTTCAAGATCAGGGATTTTTTTTATCTGTGTAATGGGGCCTTTTTTGTTAGGTTCCAGAAGATATGGAAAAACGATCGATTTCCCCTCAGCCGGCTTTGATACGTCGGCCTTCATACTTTTTTGGTAGGTGTTCAATATTCTCTTTTCCGGATGTTTATCAATCAGTTTAGCATTTCCAGTAACAACCAAAAGCCGGTGGTCGGGGGCCCAAATATCTTTGAAGGCATCGTGTACATCTTTAGGTGTCACAGCGCTGATTATTGGGGTATATAGCTCTTTTTCTTGTTGAGGCGACATAAACACACGATTCGAGTTCAGACTCCAAATGATTTCTCTTGCCAGCTTTTTACTATTTCGAGTAGAGGCTCCTTTGAC
>JAFDCA010000166.1 GCA_019313025.1 Deltaproteobacteria bacterium | reverse complement strand
CATGATGCAAAATATCTCTTTGACGAATTCAAGGCTATGATTGAAAAAAAGAAAAAATAAGAATGCCCAAACGAACGGACATACACAAAATTCTGATTATCGGCGCAGGTCCGATTATTATCAGCCAGGCGTGCGAGTTTGATTATTCTGGCACCCAGGCATGCAAGGCGCTGAAAGAAGAAGGCTACGAGGTCATACTGGTTAACAGCAACCCGGCTACCATCATGACCGATCCTGAAACGGCCCACCGAACCTACCTTGAACCGGTGGTTCCACTGGCGGTTGCAAAAATCATCGAAAGAGAGCGACCTTGCGCGTTACTTCCAACTTTGGGTGGCCAAACCGGTCTTAATACCGCCATTGAAGTTGCCAAGATGGGTGTGCTCGATGAATTTGGGGTCGAAATGATCGGTGCATCTATCGCATCGATTGAAAAAGCTGAAAACAGGGAACTTTTCCGAAACGCCATGAAAAATATCGGCCTCCGCATTCCCAAAAGCGGTTTTGCAACCCATCTGGAAGAGGTCAGGGCCGTTGCCGACGACATCGGATTCCCGATCATTGTCCGCCCTAGCTTTACTCTGGGCGGCACCGGTGGCGGTGCTGCGTACAATCCCGAAGACCTTGAAATATTAGCAAAAGCAGGACTCGATGCCAGCCTAATCGGTCAGGTCATGCTTGAAGAATCGGTTTTGGGCTGGAAGGAGTTTGAACTTGAAGTCATGCGGGATAAAAATGACAATGTCGTTATTATTTGTTCCATTGAAAATATGGACCCTATGGGCATCCATACCGGTGACAGCATCACCGTGGCCCCGGCACAAACTCTGTCGGACAGGGAATATCAATCCATGCGAGATGCCTCCATCGCTATTATGCGAGAGATTGGCGTGGATACCGGCGGTTCAAATGTTCAGTTTGCCGTCAATCCCAAAAACGGAGAATTGATCGTCATCGAAATGAACCCCCGGGTTTCTCGCAGCTCTGCCCTAGCGTCAAAAGCCACTGGATTTCCCATTGCCAAAATCGCCGCCAAATTGGCTGTGGGATATACGCTGGACGAAATCCCCAATGATATCACCGGAGAAACCTTTGCATCCTTTGAACCGACACTCGATTACTGTGTGGTTAAAATACCACGCTGGACATTTGAAAAATTCCCGGAAACACAGGATTATCTAACGACGGCCATGAAATCCGTAGGTGAAACCATGGCCATTGGCCGAACATTTAAAGAGTCGCTGCAAAAGGGTTTGAGATCTCTTGAGATCGGACGTTTTGGGCTGGGTTCTGATGGAAAGGACCTTCTCGATCCAAAGAACGATAAAACAAAAACCTTATCGCTACCCGAAATTGAGCAGAAACTGGCAACACCAAATTCCCAGCGAATTTTTTATTTACGCTATGCCTTACTTAAGGGAATGTCCATTCAATACATTTATGAATTGACCGGCATCGACCCGTGGTTTTTGCATCAAATCAAACAGATTGTAGAACTGGAACATCACCTTAAGTCCGCCGAAATCGATTTGCCTGAAACACTTTTAAAAAAAGCAAAATCCTGGGGGTTTTCAGATGTTCAGCTTGCCCATTTAACCGGCTCCACCGAGGAAGCCATAGAACAAACCCGAAAAACTTTTGACATACGTCCGGTTTACAAGCTCGTGGATACATGCGCTGCGGAATTCAAGGCGGCAACACCCTATTACTACTCCACCTATGAAATGGAAAATGAAGCCAGGATCTCTGATCGAAAAAAGGTGATGATCTTGGGTGGCGGTCCCAACCGGATCGGTCAGGGGATCGAGTTCGATTACTGCTGTGTCCATGCCTCTTTTGCACTTCGTGAAGAAGGCGTTGAAAGCATCATGGTCAACAGCAACCCGGAAACCGTCAGCACGGATTATGACACTTCCGATAAACTTTATTTTGAGCCGCTCACCAAAGAAGACGTGCTCCACATTGTGGAAACCGAAAAACCAATGGGCGTCATCGTTCAATTCGGAGGTCAGACACCCCTCAATCTTTCAGAGTCTCTTCATGAGGCCGGAGTCCCCATATTGGGTACCCAACCTGAGAGTATCAACCGAGCGGAAGACAGACAAGAGTTTCAGGCACTTTTAAAAAAGTTGGGGCTTGTTCAGCCGGATAACGGCACCGCATTGACTATAGAAGAAGCGGCGGCGGTTGCAGAAAAAATCGGTTACCCTGTCGTTGTTCGACCATCCTATGTATTGGGGGGTCGGGCCATGAAAATTGTTTATGATCGTCGGGAGCTTGAAAACTTCACAAGACTCGCCATTTTGGAATCTTCCGGCCATCCCGTGCTCATCGATAAATTCTTAGAGGATGCCATTGAAGTTGATGTGGATGCTGTTTCAGATGGAAAGATGACCGTCATCGGTGGAATCATGGAACACATTGAAGAGGCTGGAATCCATTCGGGAGATTCCGCATGTGTCCTGCCCCCTTACACCATTCCTTCCTCTATGCTCGACGAAATTATCAGCGCTACAAAAGCCATGGCATTGGAACTTAATGTTGTGGGTTTAATGAATGTTCAATATGCCATAAAAAACAACCGCCTTTTTGTGCTTGAAGTGAATCCCAGAGCATCTAGAACTATCCCTTTTGTGAGTAAAGCGACCGGCATTCCTCTAGCCAAAATCGCAACAAAGGTAATGCTTGGCAACACATTGAAAGATCTGGGGATCGTCAATGAAAGAATTCCATCCCATATTTCTGTCAAGGAAGCTGTTTTGCCGTTTAGCCGGTTCCCGGATGTGGATACCCTTCTCGGACCAGAGATGAAATCCACCGGAGAAGTCATGGGTATCGATTCGGATTTCGGTTCTGCATATGCAAAGTCTCAATTCGGCGCAGGTCAGTTTTTGCCTGACAAAGGAACCATTTTTATCAGTGTAAAAGACAACGACAAGAAAGCAATTCTTCCTGTAGCATCTCAATTTAATGATATGGGTTTTACGATCATGGCAACCCGGGGAACCTCATCGTTTTTAAATCATCAGGGCATCGCGAACAAATTGGTCAATAAGGTTTCCATTGGCCGCCCCCATGTGGTGGATGCCATAATGAACAAAGAAATACAGCTGATAATTAATACACCCTCAGGCGGTGATACCAAGCGGGACGGGTATGTCATCAGACGTGCGGCCATAAAATTCAATATTCCATATACGACGACCATTGCCGGTGCCATGGCCATGTGCAAAGGAATTGAAGCGCTTAAGAAAAAACATCTTTCAGTAAAAACCATACAGGAATATAATCGTATATTCTGAATAAGATTAGAAATAAAAGTTTAATTTAATTCATCAAGGAGCCCTATGGATTATTTAGAAAAACCCCGTGAAGCCTGTGGCCTTTTCGGTATTTACGGCCATCCTGAAGCCGCAAGGCTGACCTACTTTGGGTTGTATGCGCTTCAACACCGAGGGCAGGAGAGTGCCGGAATTGCTGTTTTCCGAGACCACAATATTGTCGATCACAGAGGGATGGGCCTTGTCCCTGATGTTTTTGACGTAACCCACTTGGAGCATTTGGACGGAGAAAGCGCCATCGGACATGTACGCTATTCCACGACAGGAAGCTCGATTCTAAGCAATGCCCAGCCGTTTGTTGTCCATCATAAAAAGAAGGCTTATGCAATCGCCCACAACGGAAATCTTGTCAATGCGCACCATCTGAAAAGAGAACTCGAGGAAACGGGTTCCATTTTCCAGACCACTATGGATAGCGAAATTTTTCTCCATTTTTTTGTTAAAAGCTTGAAATTGGGATTCGAGGGCGCTCTGGTAGAAACAGTATCACGACTCAAAGGGGCGTTTTCTTTTGTGATGCTGTCCAGTAAAGGAGAAGTTATTGGCATAAAGGATCCTTTTGGTTTCCGGCCCTTATGCTTGGGCAAACTCAATGGTCATTATGTTCTGGCCTCGGAAACATGTGCACTGGATTTGGTCCAGGCTGAATTCATCCGTGAACTTGATCCCGGGGAAATCGTGATTATCAATGAGGACGGCATTCGGAGCATCAAAACCTCGACGTTTGAAAGGAGCGCGTTTTGCATCTTTGAATTCATCTATTTTGCAAGACCGGACAGCACCATTTATGGTCATAATGTGTATTTAACTCGAAAGGCTCACGGGCGTCGGCTTGCCCAAGAGGCCCCGGTGGAAGCTGATCTGGTCATGCCCTTTCCCGATTCCGGGACGTATGCAGCCTTGGGCTATTCGGAAGCCTCTGGAATTCCTTTTGAGATGGCCATGATCCGAAATCACTATGTAGGGAGAACTTTTATCCAACCCACCCAGAGTATGCGTGATTTTGGTGTTCGGGTGAAGTTAAATCCTGTTAAAAAACTTCTTGAAGGAAAAAATATTGTCATCATCGAAGACTCGATCATCAGGGGTACTACGGTTAAAACCAGAGTCAAAGCGCTTCGCGGACTCGGTGTAAACCGAATCCATTTACGTGTAAGTGGTCCCCCTCACCGCTTTCCATGTCATTACGGAATCGATTTTTCCACAAGGGGGGAACTGATTGCAGCCAATATGTCTATTGAAAAATTAAAAGATTTTCTCGGTCTGGACTCGCTGAATTACCTCAGTCTTGAGGGGCTTTTGAGGTCAACTGGTATTGAGCATCCGGAAAACAACTTTTGCAAAGCATGTTTTGACGGCTGTTATCCGGTCAGTTTTGACGAGGACCTTTCCAAGCACTGTCTAGAACACTAACCCCTCATTTTTCATATCTTCTAGACAAAGAGATACGCACCAAAACATGAAGAATACCGTCGCCTTTTCCAAAAATGCCACCAATGTTTTCTTTCACATCCTGACCCAATGTAACCTCAGGTGTAGACATTGTTATATCAACAAAAAACAGCACGGAAAAAACACCCTTCCTTTGGAGACGATTAACGCCTGGCTCAAAGTATTTGTATCAAAAAACAAAGAAGCAAATGTCATCTTTTTGGGTGGAGAACCCACCCTTCATTCGGATCTTCCCGGAGCCGTTAACAAAGCCAAGTCCATCGGATACAGTTCCGTCACCATTGACACCAATGGATATCTGTTTCATAACATTCTTTCTGAAGTCAGCCCCGATGTTGTCGATTTTTTCAGTTTCAGTCTGGATGGCGCCACCCGAAAAACAAACGATATGATTCGGGGAAAAGGATCATTTGATACCTGTATCCAAGGCATCAAAGATGCAATTTTAAAAGGTTTTAGTACTAGCCTGATCTACACCGTAAGCACGATAAATTTACATGAACTTGACAAAATCATACCGCTTTTGAAAGATTTAAAGGTTGACCGTTTTTTTATACAAGTTATTGGAATTAGAGGAAAAGCCGCTGAATATAAACAGGATAAACTACAGGTTTCTCGAAAGGATTGGCTAAAAATTATTCCTCAAGCGGCCCAAAAAATCGCCCGTCTCGGTATTGTTGTTTCCTACCCGAAAGTATTTTTGTCCCTTGAAGAACCGTTCGAATGCGCCGGTCTGGTAGCGGACAACTATTTTATATTCCCCAACGGCAGAGTTTACCGCTGCCCGCTGTGTGAGGACTATCAGCTGCATGGCCTGGTCTTCAAAGATAACGCACTAGCGAAGACCCCGAAGATTAACGAAACCGATTTTTTTGCCCTTAACATTCCTGAAGGATGCGTGATGAACAAACTTATTCAGCCAGATAACCTGAGTTACAACCCCGACGGGACGTGCAGATATAAAATTGCCTGCTGCATGTTAAAAGAAGAAATCAGGATTAACCTATAGAAATTCGTCCTGTTTGAATATAATTCTAAACCCAAGATCCCTAATTTCTTCATTATATTTTCGACAACCTGTCAAAAATATGCCACTTCATGCGTTGTCCTCTTGCCAAATTATCAAAGAATCAGCACGCTCATAAAATGATATCCTATTGAAATATATAAACATTTTAATTCGCCCAATATGATCCATTCTTGTTTGGTACGGGTATTGCTTTATTGGAATAATGGTTAAAGAAAAAATGAATACATCAATATATTAATTTTAGACAGCTTTTTCGAATACGAAAATAGAAAAGTTACACGAATCATTTTATTTTGAATATTTTTCCAGGAGATCAAAATGGAAAACACATCTGATAAACTTGAGAATCAATCACCAGGCAAACAGAAAATCGGTGAAATTCTTGTCAAATCTGGTCTTATTAATCAATCACATCTCGAACAGGTTCTAAAAAGGCAAACCCAAGTAGGTGGCCATTTGGGATCTATTTTAATTGAAATGGGATTTATTACTATCAATGACTTAATCCATTGCTTAAGTAAAAAGCTGGGTGTTCCCGGTGTTAACCTTTTTGATCAAGATATCAAACCCGAATTACTCAACCTATTGCCTGTCGAAAAAATGAAATCCATGAAAATTCTGCCTGTTGCGGCAAATAACACAAAGATATCATTGGCAATGGCAAATCCACAAGATTTCATGGCTGTGAGTGAAATTGAATTTGCCCTCGGGAGAAAAATTCGCCCCATGGTGGCACCTTCTTTTATGATAGATGCGGCTTTAAATTGTCTACCGTTAAAGCCCGGCCAAGAATTAAAGGGTGAAGCGATATCAAAAACATGTAATATGGAAAGTGCTAGGGTAAAAGAAGTGCTTGATTTGGAAGCATTGCTTGGAAAATTAATGAAATACAATGTCAGTGATATTCTTTTAACACCTGGTGCACCACCATCCATTCGTATTGATAACAAATTGACACGCCCTGCGATACCAGCCCTATTACCGGTTAATT
Source organism: Deltaproteobacteria bacterium (assembly GCA_019313025.1). The sequence goes on along the minus strand of JAFDCA010000166.1, from coordinate 5,180 downwards.
GTGAGATGTATGCCAGAGAAATTATTCCTTATTCCGAATGGGATGAATTCTTACGTAAAAACGAGTATGATTTGGCTACTTCATTTAAAAATATTGGTAGATTTAGGATAAATATATACAGACAAAGAAATTCTATTTCAATTGCCATGCGTCCAATCAGGGATGGAATCCCTACTTTTGAAGAGCTGAATTTGCCGGCGTGGTTAAAAGATTTTGCTTTTAAACCTCAAGGTTTAATTTTAGTTTCCGGCCCTGCCGGGCACGGCAAAACCACAACCCTCAACGCACTTATTGATGTTATCAATAATAACCAACAAAGAAACATCATTACCCTTGAAGATCCTATTGAGTTTATGCATAAACACAAAAAGAGTAACATTAATCAAAGGGAAGTTGGCACGGATACAGAATCTTTTGCCTCAGGACTCAGAACCGTGTTCCGACAATCACCTGATGTTATCGTTGTTGGAGAAATGAGGGATAAAGAGACCTTTGAAATTGGATTACAGGCCGCCGATACTGGGCACCTGGTTATCAGTTCAGTCCATGCAAGTAATGCAACTTCTATTTTTGATAGAGTTATCAATATGTTCGAACCTCATATGCAACCCCTTATCCGGACAAAACTTGCTGACTGTTTACAACTCGTTCTATCACAACGACTTATCCCCTTAAAAAATGGTGAAGGCAGAATACTCGCTCTTGAAAAATTGATCAATTCGTACCGAGTTAAAAAATTTATTAAAGATTCCACCACAAATCGAATCCGATCACAGATGCAAGCCGGAACTGAAGAGTTTGAATCCATAGATATGGCAATTGCAAAACTGTATCAAAGAGGCTTAATAACCTTCAACGATGGGATTATATACGTGGAAGACAAACAGTTCTATCGCGAATTAACCGGCGTAGAAAAATAAAGGGATCAATCGCAAGGTGCTTGGTTGTATTACCAATAGATTAAAACCATGAAAATGGCATTCTGTGGGGACAGTTAGTTTTTATTCTTTCTTTTTTCTTTTTTCTAATTCATTTAAGTAGGATTTTTCAACCCGCTTATTATATTCTTCAACTTCCGCATTAAACGCTTGTTTTCTTCTTTCATAATCTTCTATTTTCTCATTAAATTCCAGTATAACATTGTTATATTTCTTGGCGCGGCTTTTTGATCGATATTTATTTTTGTTTTCCGCGATTTCTTGTTTTTCCTCCATCAGCGCTCTGTATTCCATTTCCAATTTTTCCTTTTCCTGGTCAAGACGCTTTTTGATTTCAGAAAAATCATTTATGTTTGGCGTATCTTCTACCTGTTCCTTATCAGATAGAGCCTGTGACGTTTCGGGTTTTTGCTCATCTTTTTGCTGATCAAACGGATCACTTTGAAACCCGGTATATTCATGAATATCCGTTCGTTGATTTTCGGGAACGTTCGTCAAATCATCTGTGTAATGTACGTTTCCGTCTTTATCAATGTATCGGTAATATTCTGCTGAAACCGGCATCGAAAACAACAACAACGATAATGATATTAATAACCATCGTTCAAAATTCATAAGCCCGTCCTTTCTGTTATCTTAACATGATCAGGTTTCGAACCCAATGCACAGAAAAAAGCGTTTAAGATATTATATATTTTAATATTATTCATTCTAAAGGTCAATCTTTTATTGTCGGTTTACTAAGGGTAATAAACAAAATTTTTTGCTTTAACAATATGTTAACCCCAACAAGGCTGTGAATAGATGATCTTTGCAACTTGATTGACATAAAATTTTCGATTTTATATGATTGCTCAAGCCTCTCACCCCTAATTTTAACCAAAACCCGTATCCCGGGGAGCGGACGGAAAAACTTTTCGGTATAAATGAAAGGATGGTGTCAATGTGAAACGAAGATATGTTGTTTGTCTCTTGGCGATCTTAATTATTATAGGTTGTTTCGCCCAGGGCCTCGCTTTTGTTGAATGGAATATTTATAAAACTTTAAAATTGGACACGCACCCTCTTGACTTTGCAATATCCAAAAATGGAAAATCGATTTTCGTTCTTAACAAATCGGGTAAGATTTTAATCTATTCGTCTGACGGTAAATTAAAAGACAAGATCGATGTTGGAAATCATTTTGACCAAATTAAGTCAGGCCCAACAGAAGAATGGCTTTTTTTGAGCAGCCGCAAAAACAAAACGGTGGAAATCCTTCATGTTGATTTTGTCCAGCATATCGATATTTCCGGATCACCATTCAAAGGGGTGGAGAACGCCCCGGTAGCAATCGCTGTTTTCAGCGATTTCCAATGACCATACTGTGCGAGGATTGTATCTCTACTGGAGCAGGTGCTCGAGAATAATACAGGAAAAGTCAAATTGGTTTTTAAAAATTTTCCTCTTAGAAGGCATAAATATGCTATGGAAGCCGCTATTGCAGCTCTTGCGGCCGACAAACATGGAAAATTCTGGAAGTTTCATGATCAGCTTTTTCTTGAACACAACAAATTGAGCGATCAAAAAATCAGAGAGATCGCTCGTAATCTTGGGTTCAATAGTGAAGAATTCGAAAAAATGATGAAAAACCCCAAATTTATGGCCAAAATACAGAAGGATATTCTAGACGGACAACAGGCCGGTATCACGGGGACTCCAACGATATTTGTTAATGGCCGGCGTTTGAGAGACTGGAGCCTCAACGGGCTTCAGATGTTAATCGACAAGGCGTTGGAAAAAATGTAACTCTTCCTGGATTCTATTCAATGGGACTACAAATTTTAGTGCCCGGATGAATGCTCTGGTCCGATTGTGTTATTAAAACTGTCGATGTGGTTGGCTCGGTATGCAAGACAAGCAGCGATCCATGAATAACAGGCGTCAAAGGAATATCCTCTTTGATTTTCTTGTTAAGCTTTTCTTTTTCCTGATAATAAATACTGTATGACTGACCGATCTCCACACCGTCTTGATCACCTTTGTCGATGAAAGCAACCGTATGATCTCCCATGTTTTTTTCATGCTCCTCTGATGCAATGATTTTTCCATTCAAACCATCTTTGCTTTGGGTCAAGGCAATTCTGGGGGACCGCTTTTGATACGGCATTAAAAGATCGTTCACAGCCATAGACCGAAAGGATTTAACAACCCTGGCCACAACAAAACTGGATTCTTTTTTCGTAATTTCAACAACTCCCGTAAGATAGTGCTGAATTCCGATGGGTTCTTTCGTTTTTTCATCTACCATAGGCTTTAAAGTTCTATAAACCGTGTATTTGGTTCCTGGTTGAAGAGAATGATCAACATTTGGACGAACATAGACGAGATCCCCAACGCCGACCAATTTTTTATCATCTTTGGCTTTGAAGATAGTGCCGTGTGGGGTGAGAGCTTGTTTTTTGATGAATCCGATACTGTTAATGGGAGAATAGTAATAATACAAAGTCTCTTTTGTTGGTTCTTGTTCTTTGGATTGATTCTCTTCAACGTTTTTTTCGATGAAAGTATCAAATCCCTTTACATGAAAAAGTCGAATACGCTCACCCGGATAAATCCAGTGAGGATTGGAAATCTGACTGTTCTCACTCCATAAATTTGGCCATAGCCATGGATTATCAGAAAATTGAGTGGATAGATCCCAGAGTGTGTCCCCTTTTTGAACGGTATAATAAAAACCTGCCTCATGTTCCACGGTTTCCGCAGCTTCTTGTGCAAAAAGATGAACCGGGAAAATCAGTATCGCAATTAGAATACACAAGGACATCATTAACTGGCATTTTCTCTTATAAACCATTGGACACTCCGAATTTTTTATATTATTTTTTACTTAACTAAGATATTATAAACCAAAATTTAGCAAGATGTCAAGAATTTCGATCTTTTTCGAAATAGAGATCATCAACAAAAAACCCCCATGCAAATTGAGCATGAGGGTTTTTAAATTAGATATTAAAATGGACTTGGGGTTACATCATTCCACCCATACCGCCCATTCCACCGCCCATTCCGCCGCCCATTCCACCAGCGCCACCGGGCATCATATCGGCTTTTTCTTCGGGCTTCTCTGCCACCATTGCTTCTGTTGTCAGCATCAATGAGGCAACGCTTCCCGCATTTTGAAGTGCAAAACGAACGACTTTAGTGGGATCGATTACACCGGCTGCCATCAGATCTTCATATTTATTGGTTTCGGCATTAAAACCATAAGCACCAGCATGCCGTTTAACCTTATCGATAACCACGGATCCTTCAAAACCGGCATTGTTTGCTATTTGTCTTAAAGGTTCTTCCATGGCACGTTTTACTACCTGCACACCCAATTTCTGGTCAGCTTTGATTTTAATCTTATCCAGCACATCTATACAGCGAACCAGTGCAACACCGCCCCCAGGCACAATCCCTTCTTCAACCGCCGCTCGGGTAGCGTTCAATGCGTCTTCAACACGCGCTTTCTTTTCTTTCATCTCTATCTCTGTGGCAGCGCCCACATTAATAACCGCGACACCGCCAATGAGTTTGGCCAATCTTTCCTGGAGCTTTTCACGGTCGTAATCGGATGTTGTCTCATCAATCTGTGCACGAATCTGCTTAACCCGGCCTTCCAGCGCAGAACGCGAACCGGCACCGTCAACGATAGTGGTGTTGTCTTTGTCGATGTTGATTCGTTTTGCTTGTCCGAGATCTGAAATCGTCAAGTTCTCTAACTTTATTCCGAGATCCTCTGATACAACTTGGCCACCGGTCAAAATAGCGACATCCTCAAGCATGGCTTTGCGCCTGTCACCAAAACCCGGAGCCTTGACAGCTGCCACCTGAAGGGTCCCTCTTAGCTTGTTCACAACCAGTGTGGCAAGTGCCTCACCCTCCACATCTTCAGCGATGATCAACAAGGGTTTGCCCATTTTTGCGATCTGCTCAAGAACCGGAAGCAGATCTTTCATGCTGCTGATCTTTTTTTCGTTAATCAGGATATAAGGATCTTCCAACGAAGCAAGCATTTTATCCGGATCCGTCACAAAATATGGCGAAAGATATCCTCGATCAAACTGCATGCCTTCCACAACTTCAAGGGACGTTTCCATAGCTTTTGCTTCTTCAACAGTTATGACGCCTTCTTTGCCCACTTTGTTCATGGCTTCGGCGATCATGTTTCCAAGGGGTTCGTCGTTGTTGGCAGAAATGGTACCTACCTGGGCAATT
>JAFDCA010000165.1 GCA_019313025.1 Deltaproteobacteria bacterium | reverse complement strand
TATTGCCCATTGCCCAGGACGCCTGGAAACAGATCGGCATTGATGTTAGCCCTGATCTATTGGAGTGGTCTGTTTTTATTCAGGAGCGCGTGAATAAATCAGATTTTGACGCGCTGATTCTGGGCTGGCAGATGGGAATCGACCCCGATCTCTATCAGATATGGCATTCGAGCCAAACCAATCCATATCAACTCAATTTTGTCGGCTATAAAAATAAAGAAGCCGACGATCTTATCATCAAGATCCGTCAGGAATACAATCATAACCGTCAGATCGAATATTGTCACAGGCTTCATGAAATTATTGCCGATGAACAGCCCTATACATTTCTTTATGTGGGCAAATGGACCGCTGTTTTGGACAAACGCATTGTCATCCAAACCCTCAATGATACCGGATCCATAAGGTATAAAAAAATAAAACCCACCAAAACCGGCAATTACAGTTTCTATTTTAATCAATGGATTAAGCTTCCACAGGTTCCCAGTTTTATGGACAAAGGATAGACCATGTTATCATTTATCGGGCGTAGTGTTGTTCAAAAAACCATCACGCTTTTTTTTGTCTCCATTGTCTCCTTTTTGATCATTCATCTTGCCCCGGGAAAACCAAGTCAGGTGGATCCGTTAAACCCCAAGTTTACCCCTGAAATGTTGGAACGATTTCGAAAAGAGTTTCACCTGGATAAGCCTCTCTATGTTCAGTACATCTATTTTTACCAGGACCTTTTTACAGGAAAAACCGTTTCCTGGAAGGACAATCAATCGGTTCTTAAAAAAATTTGGGAACGCTTTTTAAACAGCCTGCCTTTATTTGTTGTGGGCACACTCATTACCTGGACCCTTTCGTTTCCCGTGGGAATCCGATCCGCTATCTTCAGAGGCGGAATCTATGATCGTAGTGCCACATTCATATCGTATGTTTTAATTTCAATTCCCGGATTTTTCTTTGCATACGTTTTGATCATCTTGGTCGTCACTTACTTTCATGTTCCGGTGATCGGTATGGCAACTTTCGGCATCGGAGACGCACCAACAGCGCATCTGCTCATGGACCGCATCTGGCACTTGTTGCTTCCTTCCCTGTTGGGTGCCACCGCCGGCATTGCCGTTCTTTCCAGATATGTTCGCAGTCAGATGCTCGAGGTGGAAGGTCAGGACTATATCCGAAACGCTCGAGCCAAGGGTCTTGCTATGGAACAGGTGCACTATAAACACGCACTTCGAAATGCATTGCTGCCTTTTGTCACCATGTTCGGCCTTATTTTGCCAGGGCTGATCGGCGGCTCGGTAATCATCGAATCGATTTTTTCCTGGCCCGGAATGGGACGAATGGCCTATGAAGCCATCTTGGCCAGGGATTATCCTGTCATTCTGACAGTCAACTTTATTTCAGCCGTCCTGGTGCTGGCCGGCACGTTTATTTCAGACTTGCTTTACCTAATCGTCGATCCAAGGATACGCTTGTAATGAATTTGACTGAAAAAAAATTACACAACGATGTTTACATAGAACCCCCACTGGCACCAAAACAGACCCGGATGCAAGAGTTCCGTCACCTTTTCGGCCAAAATCGGCTCGCCATCTTAGGACTTTTCATGTTTATCCTATTTTTCTTTTGTGCCGTCACAGGTCTTTTTTTAACGTCAGGCTCAAAACCCATATTTGACCCAGCCGTGGTTCGTCTTCAGGAAAAGCTTCGCCCACCATTGGCCAAACCGCATCTTGATTCCTTGCAGCCTGAAGAGATCCCGGCACTGGGGATTTATCTCATGGGAACCGACGATCTGGGCAGAGATGTTTTTTCAAGAATGCTTCAAGGGGCATGGGTTTCTCTCACCGTCGGCTTTGTGGCGGTCGGCATATCGGTGCTCATCGGTATTTTTATGGGGGGAATAGCAGGTTATTTCGGCCAACACCATATTCGAATCGATCATATTCTGTTCATATTCGCCTTCATTTTGGGAACGGGTCTGATAATTGCGAAATTTGCCTTTGCCGGCACTGTTATTTTATTGCTCTGCCTGACATATCTCTCTTACTTTCTCCTGACCCGCCAAGGATCGACCAAAAAAGAGCCGGCGGCCTTAATCGCGATGCTTCACATCAAAGCGGTCACCGTTGATACCCTGATCATGCGAGTCGTGGATATCATGCTCTGTTTTCCGAGCTTTTTTCTGATTTTAACGGTGGTCGCCCTGCTTCCTGCGAGCATATACAATATTATGATCGTCATCGGACTGACCAGTTGGATGGGAACCACACGGTTTGTCCGTGCTGAATTTCTGTCATTGAGAGAACAGGACTTTGTGGCGGCGGCAAAGGCCCTTGGTCTTAGCAATTTCAGGATAATTTTTCGTCATATCATGCCAAACGCCATTGCGCCGGTGCTGGTCTCGGCCACCATCGGCATTGCTTCGGCAATTTTAACCGAGGCTGGCTTGAGCTTTCTTGGATTCGGTGTGCCCCCACCCCATGCCACCTGGGGCAACATTCTTTCAGACGGCAAAAACTTTATCTTTGATGCCCCCTGGTTAACCTTTATTCCGGGAATTGTCATACTGATTGTTGTGCTCTCTTTTAACCTTTTTGGCGAAGGTCTCAGGGATATCCTGAACCCCAAGCTCAGGGAAAGACACTAAATGATCGATGGACGAACGCCCCATGACAGACCTCTTCTTCGCGTAGAAAATTTAAAGGTCTATTTTCAAAGCAACGTAACTCGTGCCCGTGCGGTGGACGGGATCAGTTTCGACGTCCGTGAAAAAGAGACGGTCTGTATTGTTGGTGAATCCGGATGTGGCAAAACCGTTTCGGCACTAAGCATTCTCGGCCTCATTCCAACACCCCCCGGAGAAATCGTAGACGGCCAAATTCTATTTTTCGGACAAGACCTTATAAAGCTCGATGAAAAGGCTATGCAAAACATTCGAGGAAATCATATCGCCATGGTTTTTCAAGAACCCCTTACTTCCCTGAATCCTGTTTTTACCATTGGCGATCAGGTCACTGAGGCCGTCCGTACGCATCGACACATGGAAAAAGAGCCTCTTTATCGATATTGTGTTCAACTCCTAAACGACGTGGGAATTCCATCGCCGGAGCAACGAATCAATGACTATCCCCATCAACTCAGCGGCGGACAGAGACAGCGGGTTATGATTGCCATGGCCCTGGCATGCGACCCGGATCTAATCATTGCAGATGAACCGACCACTGCCCTTGATGTTACGGTTCAGGCCCAAATTCTAGCACTTTTAAGATCGATTCAGAAAAAACGGTCCATGTCGGTTCTATATATTTCCCATGATCTTGGCGTCGTTTCAACCATCGCGAATAGAGTTTATGTTATGTACGCAGGTATTATTGTCGAACAGGGCAATACGAATCAAATTTTTCGCTCTGCCCGGCACCCCTATACACAGGGGTTATTGGCATCGCTTCCCAGTCTTTCAAAACGGGGTAAAAGACTGTACAGTATTCCCGGGAGCGTACCGAACCCTTCGTATAAGCCAAAAGGGTGTCCATTTCATCCCCGGTGTCGTTACAAAATTTTAAGTTGCCAAAAAGAATATCCCGGGATGTGCGACTACGGCGAGGGGCACCTGGCCCGGTGTCCGGTATTATTTAAATCTAAAGGGTACGAGGGGTCGAGTGAAATACATGAAAATACAATTCGTTGAACGTCTTGCAACAGTCATACAAAATAGATTAGAGATATATGGAATCAGAAAATAATAACGTCATTCTTCGCACAGAAGGATTGAAAAAATACTTTCCGATCCGCCGGGGTTTTTTACAAAAAGTCACCGGGTGGGTAAAAGCCGTTGACGGCGTGAGCTTTAACATCGAACAAGGAAAAACCCTGGGCCTCGTGGGAGAAAGCGGCTGTGGAAAAACAACGGTGGCCCGTCTTATCTTGAAACTGCTGGAATCGGATTCTGGAAAAATTATTTTTCAACGTATCGATATCAGCCGATTCTCCGAAAAACAGATGAAGCCGTATCGAAAAGAGATACAGATCATTTTCCAGGATCCATTCGGATCACTGAATCCCCGTATGACCATCGGACAGTCCATCGAAGAAGGGATTCGAATTCTGGGCAATAAATACGCAACAAATCGTAAACAGCGCCTCGAAACCCTTCTGTCGATGGTGGGAATGTCTCCGGACAGTGCCGACCGATATCCCCATGAATTCAGCGGCGGCCAACGCCAGCGCATCGGCATTGCCAGGGCCCTGAGCGTGGAACCGTCATTGATCGTTTGTGATGAACCGGTCTCCGCTTTGGATGTTTCCATTCAGGCCCAGATTATCAATCTTCTAAAAGACCTTCAGGATCATCTGGGGTTAAGCTATCTGTTTATCTCACATGATCTTAACGTTGTGGGGTATCTGTGCGATTTTATTTCAGTGATGTATAAGGGGCATATCATGGAGCTTGCATCGTCAGAGGATATTTTTCATCATCCCCACCACCCCTATACCAGATCCCTGCTATCGGCGATTCCCGACCCGGACCTGGATAAAAAATGGCATGTTAAATCTTCCAATGGTTACATCGGCGAATTAGATGCTGTTTCCAAAGGATGCAAATATCAGGACAGATGTTCCATGGCTGAAACAACTTGTCGAAAAGATAAGATGGCTTTTGAAAACATTGGAGACAATCATTTTGTCAGATGCTGGAAGGTCGCGAAAAATATTTAGTATAATATGGAGGAAAATATATGGAACCTGTATTGCTTGAAAAGGACGGACCCATTGGATGGCTGACATTGAATCGTCCCGACACACGGAATGCACTCTCTCTCGAAGTGATGAATGATATGCTCGGCAAACTAAAAACCATCGAACAAGATCAGAGCATCCACGTCGTCGTTATTAGCGGAAAAGGCCCGGCATTCTGTGCAGGACACAACCTTAAAGATATGGTTGGGACGGACCTGGAAATCCAGCATTTTTATACCATTTTTTCGGTATGTGCAAAGATGATGCAAACCCTTCAAAAACTTCCACAGCCCGTCATTGCTCAGGTTCACGGCATTGCAACGGCAGCAGGATGCCAACTTGTTGCTGCCTGCGATCTTGCCATTGCAGAAACCGGGGCCCAATTTGCCACACCGGGTGCAAAAATAGGCCTTTTCTGCACGACCCCGGCTGTTCCCCTTGTCAGGGTTATCGGACGAAGAAGGGCCATGGAAATGCTGTTGACGGGTCGATTTGTCTCGGCTCATGAAGCTGAAAGGTTCGGTCTGGTGAATCAGGTCGTCTCTGCGGATAAGCTTTTCCAAGAAACCAAAAGCCTGGCCATGGGAATGGCGCAATACAGCCGCTATACCCTCGCTTTTGGCAAGCAGGTATTTTACAGCCAGATAGATCTAAATGAACCTTCAGCTTACGAATATGCAACCCAAGCAATTGCCATGAACTGCCTGGATGAAGACGCCCAGGAAGGCATGAAGGCTTTTCTTGAAAAACGATCACCTGAGTGGAAAAAACGGCAAGAATAACGGGAGCGGGAAGATCCTCCGCTCCCTTTTTGAAGGTCGGAAAAAGAATTTTAGCGTTTCGAGAATTGGAAACGAGCCCGAGCACCTTTTTGCCCGTATTTTTTTCTTTCCTTGACCCTGGGATCCCGTCGAACAAAACCGGCTTTTTTCAGCGCCTTTCTTAAATCTGGATTGGCGAGTATGAGCGCCCTTGTAATGCCATGTCGAATTGCACCAGCCTGACCCGAAAATCCGCCGCCGACAACTTTGGTTTTCACATCAAATGCTTCAAGGGTATTGGTCAAAACAAGCGGTTGTTTCACAACGGCCTGTACAGACTCGATCTTAAAATATTTTTCTATGGGCTTATTGTTGACAATAATTTCACCGCTACCCGGTGTTAACCATGTTCTGGCAACGGAACTTTTTCGTTTTCCAGTTGAATAATAAACGTTTTCCTTGTCCATATAACTCCTCAATTTGAAGAATTTACGTAGTGGTTTATTTAAATTTCAAGAATCTCCGGTTGCTGCGCTTCATGGGGGTGCTGATCTCCGGAATAAACCTTTAATTTTTTAAACAGTTTTCTCCCCAATCTGTTTTTTGGCAACATGCCCTTAACGGCAAATCGAATGAGGTCTTCAGGTCTTTTTTCAATAAGCTTTTTGGCCGTTATGGTTTTAAGACCTCCGATGTAGCCGCTGTGCCGGTAATAATTTTTTTGATCCCATTTCCTTCCGGTGAGCGCAACCTTATCCGCATTGATGACAATAATCCAATCTCCGGTATCCACATGGGGGGTAAAAAGCGGGTTGTGTTTTCCTCGAAGGCGGGCTGCAACGGTACTGGCGAGTCTACCTAGAATCGCATTTTCGGCATCCACCAGATACCATCGTCCTTGGTGGTCGGTGTTTTTTGCACTATATGTATACTTTTTCACCTGTTTTTCTCCTTTGAATAAAACCCATCAAATATAATAGAAAACATAACCGTGTCAAGGGAAAAATCGCTAGCCGATCCCGGATTTGACACCATTAATGATTTCTACTATATATTTGAAGCACGTTGTTTTCAAAATAACTTGCTGATTGATTCATTATTTGGGGTAAAAAAGGTTAACCCTATGGAACATTTAGAAACCGAAGTAAAATTTTATTTGCCGAATATAGACCCCATAAGAACCCGCTTGATGGACCTTGGCGCTGCTTTTAAACATCGGACCTTTGAAACCAACATACGATTCGAAGACGCCGAAAAATCCCTGATTCAAAAAAATTCTCTCTTGAGACTGCGTAAGGACAAGAAAATTACGCTGACTTATAAATCCCCCCCCCTTTTTAAAGACAATCATTTTAAAATCTTACAAGAGTTCGAAGTTGAAGTCAGTGATTTTGATACCATGGAACATATTCTGAAATCTTTGGGATTTCGGGAGGAGCAAGTATATGAAAAATGGCGAGAAACTTATGTGTTTGACGATACGCACCTTTGTTTGGACACCCTGCCCTACGGCAATTTTCTTGAAATCGAGGGTAAAAAAGAATCGATCCAACAACTGGCTTCCCAAATTGGCTTTTTGTGGAAAAAACGGATTCTTTTAAACTACCTCGCGATCTTTGATATCATAAAGCGCCAATTAAATCTTTCGTTTTATGATATCACATTCGCTAACTTTAACCATATCCGGTTCGATATGGCTCAATATCTCAACCTTATCGAAGCGGATGCCCCCTAACCCAAAAACAATACTATGTTTTCTGTTTTGACGCTAAACTTGCGTTTCGGGCTGGCAGATGACGGTACCAACAGCTGGCGATATCGGAAGAAAGGCTTTCAGCCGTTTCTTGAAAAATATCGTACGGAATTGATCTGTTTTCAGGAAGCAAATGACTTCCAGATTGCTTTTCTCCACAATATTTTGACGGAATACAACTACGTCGGGAAACGAAGCCCTTCACCCCCTTTCTGGCAAAACAACGTTATCTTTTATCAAAAAGACTGGCACTGCATCTACTATGAACATTTTTTTTTAAGCCCAACCCCCTTGGTGCCGAGCCGTTATCGAAAAAGCATCTGGCCGAGACAATGCACCATGGGAATGTTCGAAACAGACCGCCGTCAAGTGATATGTATCAATACGCATCTTGATTTTGACGTTTCGGTTCAGATTAAAAGCGCCAAACTCATTCTTGATAGGCTGTCACATCTTCCTCGCGATATTCCTGCTATTCTCACGGGAGATTTTAATGCGGCACCCTTCAGTCCATGTTATAACATTTTTACCGGACAGGAGAACAAGACAGCCCCAAAAGAATCTTATTTCAAAAACGCCTTTAAAAAACCTTTTACGGGAACCCATCACGGATTTACCGGAAATACAGACGGAGATGCCATTGACTGGATTCTCTTTCGAGGGAAGATGACATTAATAAACAGCAAGGTTATCCAGGACACCTTTAAAAATATTTACCTATCGGATCATTTCCCTTTATGTGCTCAATTTACGTTAGGATCTAAATCCTAAACATTATGACTTGTAACCGACCCCCAAACGCGCTATAGCATTTTCCACACAACTTGCTGCGCGATTTTTTCACACTGAAAATTTATCTTATTATAAAAAAGAATATTATGGGTCTTCTTTCATCACGCATGTCCATCACACGCTATCAAGTGACCGGCCAACTGGAAGGTTCTGTTCATGAAACCGTCTACCAGGGTCTTAAAAAACATGCCGTTCCAAAAATCGAGGACGACGGCTCTGAAGCCACCGCCGGCTGGACGTCCTTCGAGACGCCGTATACGCCCGATTTTGAGGGCTATTCATTTGTTTTTGGAGCCTATATGGTATTCGCCCTGCGGATCGACAAAAAATCGATTCCGCCAAAGCTGGTTCAGAAACATTATGCCCTTTACGTTGCCAAACGCCAGGCAGATACCGGCCGGCACTATTTATCCGGGAATGAAAAAAAATCCATCAAGGATCATGTTGTCAACACCCTCATCCGTCGAATTCCGGCCACACCGAATGTTTATGATGTGGTGTGGGAGTACGATACCGCTTCTTTGTGGTTCTTTTCCAATTTAAAAGCAGCCAATGAAGCCTTAGAAACACTCTTTATCCAAACCTTTCACCTGCAACTGATCCGCCTGTTTCCCTATACCACGGCTGGTCTTAAGGCCGGGCTTTCGGATAAAGAACGTGATCTTTTAAGAAACCTGCCCAAAATTCGATCTGAGGAATAACGGATGCTGGATACCGCTGTCGCATATAACCGTTACAAATTCTTGGGAAATGAGTTTCTAACATGGTTGTGGTACATGATTGAAACCGATCAGGGCTGGTTTCGCCAACTTGATCAGGATTTTGTATCTTTAACCGTTGGAAATCGGATGGTCCTTGAAAATACTCTTAACAACGCTAAAGAGAGCATCACCATTAAAGGGGATAATGCCAGTCTGGAAGAAGGACGGGTGGCCCTTACAAAAGGCGCTTTGGTTACTGAAATACACGTGTCCTATAAAGCCGGTGTTCAAAATTGGGAATTTAGAGTCAAAGGGGAAAGCCTTAACATCTCCAACCTGAAACTGCCGGAGACCGGACCAATGGAAGCACCGGAAGACCTCGAAGGGGTTGTCATCGAAAAAGTTTATCTTATAGAAAAAGCCATTGGGCTTATTAATCTTCTTTTTTCCCATTTCATTCATTTGCGTTTATCGAACACATGGCCACATCAAACATTGTCCCGAATCCAGAAATGGGCAAAATCCACAACATCTAACTGATGGATCGGGGTCTTTTGATTTGTCGGATCGCTCATGTGAAAAAGCTTTTTTTCAAACGAAACGCCCCAACTCATCTAATGAGAACTTTTCCATTCTGCCGCCAAGCGATGGGCTTTGCGAGTGGTCTCCGGCAGACGGTATCCCGTACAACATCCCAAAACATAATCGATACTGGTTTTTAAATCAACGCGATGCCCTATTGATACAAATACCGGCTTAACGCCGGTTCGCGTCCGCACGATGGCACCGATGGTGCCGCCGTTGTCCAATAGGGGAACATAGCTGCCGCGCTCAACGTCCGGTTCCTGATATTGCCCGCACAACCGGGATTTGGCACAGCCGATGGAAGGAAAATCGGTGAGCAGCCCAATATGGCTGGCAATCCCCAAGCGGCATGGATGGGCGATACCTTGTCCGTCGAAAATAAGCAGATCTGGTTTACAATCAAGCCGATCAAGCGCATCGAGAATCACCGGGCCTTCTCGAAAGCTTA